>JBCBHT010000064.1:0-28858 GCA_038525335.1 Cyanobacteria bacterium J06621_15
GAGTAAAGGTGGTTGAGAAAATAAAGTGCAGGATTGAGTATTAGTTTCTATCGGTTCATCAACTTTGAATAATGGTTTTTTGTCTAAAATAAATTTCCATGCATTGAGCTTTCGATGAGGAATTTGTTCTAATATTGTTGATAATCCCATTTCATCAAAAGCATTTAAACCACTTGGCATTAAAGCTTCTCCACGAAAGACTCTATTAAAGTCAGAAGCTGCTTCAACTAATGTGACTGCAATACCTCTTTGGACGAGCATTAAGGCAAGTGTTACACCGGTTGGACCACCTCCTACAATTGCGACTTTTTTCATGGGTAATTGGTAGTTGGTAATTGGTAATTGGTAATTGGTAATGTAAATGTAGTAGTTTTTCGTTGAGTGCAATACACTTTTGTACCTCACCCCCTTCCCCTCTCCCTTAATAAGGAGAGGGGTGTCCGCAGGACGGGGTGAGGTTATTGTATCTAGTTTTTGTGTCTAACCCAACTTAAAACAAATTAAAAGGTTTATAAATTAATTAACCTACGGCTTTTAAAATTTCTTCATCGATTGAAAAATCAATTTCTTTTTTATCTCGTTCGGATGCTAAATAATCGTTTTTAAATGAATCTTTTAACCCGGATGTTAAATCGTAATCTGGATACCAATCTAATTCTGTCATAGCTTTGTTGACGGATGCAAAGAAGTGCTGCATTCTCATTGGGAAGGCTTTACGCTTGCCGAAATCAAATTTTTTGGGGTCGTAATGTACGATTTGAATGTCTTCTGGTGATTTACCCGCAGCTACAGCACAAGCACGAGCTAATCCATCGAAGGTGATGTAACGATTTCCCGAAATGTTGTAAATTTGTTTGATTGCATTGGAATTTCCTATGACTTTAGTCATTGCTTTGGCTAGGTCTTTGACGTGACCCAACTGTGTAATATGCAGTCCGCTTCCGGGAATGGGAAGGGGACGGTTTCTTGCAATTCTGTCAAAAAACCACGCTTCTAAATCGTTGTAGTTTTGAGATCCGTAAATATAAGTGGGACGAATGGAGGTGAAAGGAAAGTCGTTTTCTGCAAGGAAGCTTTCGGTATGATGTTTTCCTTTATGACGGCTTTTTGGGTCTACTGCGTCTCCTTCGATATGAGGTAAGCTGTCAGATTTGAGATAGACTCCAGCAGAACTCATGTATACGAAATGCTGCAAGCGGTCTTGAAATATTTCTGCTAATGGTTGAGTGTCGGTCAGTTCGCGCCCGTTGTTGTCAAAAATTACATCAAAATTTTCGTTTTTTAATTTCTCTTTTAACTGGTTTGGGTCGGTGCGATCGCCAATTATCTGGGTGACGTTCTCAACTGGTAAAGGACGGTTTCCACGATTGAACAGTACTACTTCATGTCCTTGGTCTACCAATAGCTGAGTGAGGTAGACACCGATGAACCGAGTACCCCCCATGATTAAAATTCGCATAGAACCCCTGCTATATCTGCTATTTGTCCGCAAAAAAAATCAAGAATGAAGAACTGAGAATTAATCGTTAATTCTCCCGTAACTCAAAATTTCTTCCTTATTTGAGATTATCAGATTGGGGGTAACATAAAAACGGGAACTTATATAGTGGAAATTACGTCACCACAAGGGTTATTAACTTTCTGTTTGATTAAAAAAACGGGAAACTTCAAATTTAGCGGTAAAAATATCGAGCTTCCTAGTTTAAGCTATCTTCAATATATATACGTATATATAATTAGGAGTTCTAATTTCAGCCTTCGACCTTTAACATGCAGACCTTCGATTTGATTTATAAATGGTAGCTGTGCCTTCAAAGTATGCTGTGGTGCATGAGTGGCTTACACCTAATGCAACAGGTGGTTCGGAACTCGTGGTGCGAGAAATCTTGAATCATGTTGATGCCCGATTGTATGCTCTCATTGATTTTGAATCTAGTAATCCCGAAAGTTATTTATATAAACGTCAAATTGGAACTACGCCTCTACAGTATTTACCCGCAGCAAAGGGAGGTGTTCAAAAATACTTACCTCTACTGCCATTGGCTATAGAGCAACTGGATTTACGGCAGCATGATGTGATTCTTTCTTCCTCACATGCCGTTGCAAAAGGGATTTTGACTACTCCCGACCAATTGCACATTTGTTACTGCCATAGTCCCATGCGTTACGCTTGGGATCTAACTTTTGATTATCTGCGAGAAAGCAAGTTAGGAAAAGGTATGGCTGGCTGGTTAACGCGCTATATACTCCACCGTTTAAGGCAGTGGGATGTTGTGAGTGCAAATAGAGTTGATTATTTTATTGCTAATTCTGCTCATACCGCACGCAGAATATGGCGATGTTATAGAAGAAACTCTGAGGTTATCTATCCACCGGTAAATACCGAGGATTTTACACTTTTATCCCAAAAAGAGGATTTTTACCTTACTGTTTCCCGGTTAGTAAGTTATAAGCAAGTAACTTTAATTGTCAAGGCTTTTAATCAATTACAAAAACCTTTAGTAATAATTGGTACCGGACCCGATATGGATAAAATCCTTAAAATAGCTAAACCTAACATACAGATACTAGGATGGCAGCCAGACGATATGGTAAAAAAATATATGGCGAATGCCCGAGGTTTTGTGTATGCTGCTTGTGAAGATTTCGGTATTGCCTTGGTCGAAGCACAAGCTTGTGGTACTCCGGTAATCGCCTACGGTGCTGGTGGTGCTTTGGAAACTGTGCGAGATATTCGTCAATGTGGTGATACTGGAACAGGGATATTTTTTCAAAAGCAAACAGAAGCATCTTTAATCGAAGCTGTGGAGACTTTTGAAGCTAATCGAGAGACAATTAGTTCTGAATATGCTTCTTTGCACGCTGCTCAATTTTCCAAGCAAATGTTTGCTTCTCGTTATCTCAATTTTGTCCATACGTGCGAGGAAAAATTAATACAAGGAAAATCGAAATTTGATTAGTAAGATAGTTTAACAAGTTAGAAGTAAATTTGCTTCCCAGGCACTTTGAAGAGCTTCTATAAGCTTTAAGATTGGGACTATGTGTGGTGTGGATTGTAAGGAGTATGATGACGGCACAGACCTCACTCCTCTCCGGTAGGATTGCGCGTACTTTCTTTAAACGCGGTTCCCAGAAAAAGAAGCCAAAATTTAAACCCCTAGGTTTTTATCTTCAAGCTTTAAACGGAGAGAAAGCTAAGCGACTGTTCGATATAATATTTTCCCTTTTAGTACTGATTCTGTTTTCTCCTGTTTATTTAATTCTGGCTTTATTGATTGCTCTAAGCTCCCGTGGGCCTATATTTTACATTCAGGAACGAGTTGGGAAAAATTACAAGCGGTTTAATTGTATAAAATTTCGCACGATGGTGAGCAATGCCGATGAAATTTTGATACAGATGATGGAAACATCGCCTCAGTTCAAACAAGAATGGAAAAGTAATTTTAAACTTAAAAAAGACCCCAGAATTACTACCATCGGTAAGTTTTTGCGAATTACCAGCTTGGATGAATTTCCTCAGTTTTGGAATGTTCTAAAAGGGGATATGAGTGTTGTTGGACCTCGACCTTTGGTAGCGGAAGAATTACCGAAATATGGTTGTCATATTAATCAGATTCTAACTATCAAGCCAGGAATTACTGGATTGTGGCAAGTTTCCGGACGTAATGACATACCCTATCCTAGAAGAGTCCAGATAGATTTGTACTATGTAAAATTTAGAAATTTTTGGTTAGATTTATGGATTGTTTTGAAAACAATTGCTGTTGTTGTTATACCAACAGATAACGGAGCTTATTAAAAATAAAGCTCGATTTATCATCGTCCTCTGGGGCAGCTTAGTTGCCCCTATTTAATACTGGCTTATGTAATAGAAAGAATACAAAACCTAACCTCCGAGTCATTAGCTAGAAGATTATCTTAGCTGTTGCTTTACTAATATATTAACCATAGAAATTGGGAAAAATAAGTAACTAATAGTGCTTGTAAAAAAAATACTGAGTTTATTGTTATAAAATAAATGCCATTTATTAGATTAAATTTGTATAATAAAAAACTTTTTACTACTTTCAAAGTCATATGTTGAGATAAACTTATATTCATGATGCTAAGCTAATTGTCTGATGATTTCAGCAATGATAATCATAACTATTGTTAGCAAAATTTAGCGTAAAAGCATATTTATATTAAGATTTATCGCAGTTTTCAGTTAGATATAATCCACCCTTCTATTTGACAAGAAGAGGGACTGGGAATGAAGTCTATCAAAATGCATCTCACTTAACCGAAAAGCGCTATATCGAGATGTTTCTTAAAATATTTATTTCCTTTCATTAATTGAATTTCAGAGGCAATTAATAAATTTTATATTTAAACCAAAATGCTTTAAAAATATATTTTAATTATTGCTTTAAATTTCGTATCGCTGCCTATTGAAAATTATTTATGAAAAAATAATTTAATCTTTATAAATTTATCTAGAATATAAAGGATTTGTAAAGATTGAAAAAATATACTGGAAAGGTAATTAATCTCTCGTTACTGTTTGAGAGGTTTACCCTGAAAACATACTAACTAGTATATTTACTTAGGTGCGCGAGATATTACTGGTGGAAGACTCGTAGGATTCCCGTAGGTGAACAAAGTGTATCCCTGTTAGCTTATACCAGGCGACATGTATTAATTTCATTAAAAAAATAAGGAATAAAGGAGAATGACCCAACAAAAGCGAGCGTTGATTACTGGTATTACCGGACAGGATGGTTCTTATCTAAGTGAATTTTTAATAGAACAAGGTTACGAAGTACACGGTATTATTCGCCGTACTTCCACCTTTAACACAGACCGTATCGACCATATTTATGAAGACCCCCATAGAGAAGGAGTAAAGTTATTTCTTCATTACGGTGACTTAACCGATGGTACGACGCTACGCCGCATTCTCGAAGAAGTTCAGCCTGTAGAAATCTACAATTTAGGCGCTCAGTCCCACGTAAGAGTAAGTTTTGATTCACCTGAGTACACTGTGGATGCTGTAGGAATGGGAACCCTACGTTTATTGGAAGCAATCCGCGACTATCAGCAGCGTACTGGTATTGAAGTGCGTTTCTATCAAGCTGGTTCTTCAGAAATGTTTGGTTTGGTACAAGCAGTACCACAGAAGGAAACAACTCCTTTTTACCCCCGCAGTCCTTACGCTTGTGCCAAGGTTTACAGCCACTGGCAAACCGTAAATTACCGCGAATCTTACAATATGTTTGCGTGTAACGGTATTTTGTTTAACCACGAATCACCTCGTCGTGGTGAAACCTTTGTGACTCGTAAAATTACTAGAGCGGTGGCTCGTATTGTTGCTGGTAAACAAAAGAAAATATACATGGGTAATCTCGACTCCAAGAGAGACTGGGGTTATGCAAAAGATTACGTAAGAGCAATGTGGATGATGTTGCAGCAAGAGCAACCCGATGATTACGTAATTGCCACAAACGAAACTCATTCTGTACGGGAGTTTCTAGAGTTAGCATTTAATTACGTAAATCTTAACTGGGAAGAGTATGTAGAGTTTGACAAGCGTTACTTACGTCCTGCAGAAGTAGATTTATTGATTGGGGATTCTACTAAAGCTAGAACTCAGTTGGGTTGGACTCCATCGGTAACTTTTGAACAACTTGTTGCTTTGATGGTAGAAGCAGATTTACAAGCTTTGGGTTTAACTTCTCCTGGTGACAAAGTAGCTTCAGCAATTAAAGACAATGCGATGATTCGTCAGGAATTAGGCGCGCTACATATGTAAATTTATACAGCCGGCTTAATCTTTTATTAAAGAAAAGCTGGCTTAATTATTATGTTGCCTGCTTGATGCTTTTTATACCACGGAGGACGAAACGAAAATATGAGCGCATTAGATTTAAAGAATAAAAGAATTTTAGTTACTGGTGGTGCGGGTTTTCTAGGTCGTCAAGTAGTAGACCAGTTGATAAAAGCTGGAGCAGAAGCTGATAAAATTACTGTTCCTCGTTCGAGAGATTATGATTTGACGGTGATGGAAAACTGCAAAAGAGCGGTTGACCAGCAGGATGTTGTAATTCACTTAGCTGCTCACGTTGGTGGAATCGGTCTGAATCGTGAAAAACCTGCCGAGTTGTTTTACGATAACTTGATGATGGGAACCCAGTTGATTCATGCTGCTTATGAAGCTGGGGTGGAGAAGTTTACTTGTGTGGGTACTATTTGTGCTTATCCCAAGTTTACTCCCGTACCTTTTAAAGAAGATGATATTTGGGATGGTTATCCAGAGGAAACCAACGCTCCCTATGGTATTGCTAAAAAAGCTTTATTAGTACAGCTACAGGCTTATCGCCAGCAGTACGGTTTTAACGGAATATATTTATTACCAGTAAATTTATATGGTCCGGAAGATAACTTTGACCCTAGCAGTTCTCATGTTATCCCGGCTTTGATTCGTAAAGTCCAGGAAGCTCAAGAGCGTGGAGATAAAGAGATTCCAGTTTGGGGTGATGGAAGTCCGACCCGCGAATTCTTGTATTCGGAAGATGCAGCGCGGGGTATTGTCATGGGTACCCAATCTTACAATGGTGCGGAACCAGTTAATTTAGGAACTGGTTATGAAATTTCGATTCGCGATTTGATTAGTACAATTTGCGAAGTGATGGAATTTGACGGTGAGATAGTTTATCAAACTGACAAACCAAACGGACAACCACGTCGTTGTTTGGATACCGAAAGAGCGAAGAAAGAATTTGATTTTAGCGCTCAAGTTGGTTTCAAGGAAGGTTTGAAAAATACGGTTGAATGGTGGCGCAAAAATGCACCACAACCAGTAGCCTAAATATATAAACCTATAACTAATGTAGAGACGTAGCAGTGCTACGTCTCTTTACGTTATGAAGAAAATCTATAACTATGAATAATTTTAGATTTGGATAAGACTGGCACCAATTTTACAATTTAATTAAATTGTCGTTATTATTTTAATTGAATAAAATTCTGGTTATTATTCTAATTTGATTAAATTGTCGTTATTATCCTAAATACGGGGAGACGTAGCACTGCTACGTCTCTACATGGGTTATATGTATTGTGGTGAAATTGATGATTACCCATGATAAATCCACATTGCTTGGGTTTCACCTGCTTTTGTGAAACCACATTTTTGATAGAATTCAACGGTTTCAGCTTCTGCTACTAAAATCTGTTGGTGAAATTCTTGATATTTTTGAGTAATTATTTTTAATAAGTTTAAGCCAATACCTTGTTTTTGGTATTTCGGAAATACTAATAAATGCGGGTAATAAACCACTAAATAACCGTCAGTAATTGAATTAACTAACCCGACTAATTTTTCTTTATCCCAAGCTGTAACGAGTGAATGGGAATTCATCAAAGCATTGTATAGTTCGTTGGGTTTTTTGGCTGATGACCAGTTGTTAGAGTTATAAAGATTTAAAATGTCATCGATAGATATATTGCGGGTTTGTTTATATTCGATATTATTTTGATTCATAGGTTGGATAAATTTTAACTGATAAAAATTAAAATTATAAATCCTAAATTCGTAATTGAAAATTAATAAACCCGATTTTTTTTTAAACCGGGTTTCTAGGTAAAAGCTGTATTCAAGAATCTAATTTGAGAAAAACTTGTGGTTCGGGATTTTCAGGGAATTCAATATCCCAATCTACAAATCCTATATTACGATAAATTTTTGATGCTATTTGATTATTTGGGTCATGACCTGTAGCTATTAATTCAACTTCTGGATACAGTTTTAAACGTCTAATTACTTCTAGCATTGCTGCTTTACCATAACCCTGCTGCTGGTATTTAGAATCAATCATCAAACGTAAAATAAATCCAATACCAGCTACGATTTCGTACATAATAAAACCAACCATTGGTGATTGTGGTTTTTCATGACCAAGGACAGAAGCATCATATACAGCTAAAGGAAAAAGGTTAGGATTGACGTAAGCTTGAGCTAATGACCTGATATTCGGTGCGACAAATTTCTTTTGATTTTCAGATAATTCTAAACTGACACACTCTTGAAAATTATCGATGGTTACTTTACGTAAATGTACTTTAGCCATTTTTTTATCGTGAATAACTCCTTTATATTATTTCCGATAAACTAGTTTTTTTCTAGCAACAGTAATTTATAAAAAGGATTAAGAATTCCAATTTTTAAGATAGTTAACCGCTAATTCGGCAGGTGTATCGTTTTTGAGCGCAATCTTTTTATTAAATGTCGAATACAAGTTATTTAAAAGAGTTAAATCTTCAAAAAGCAAGGTATCGCGAAAATTATTTCCTTTCTGAGGAAACTTAAGCAATTTGTGCCACCAAGCGTATTTAAAATTAAAATAGCCATCTACACAAAATCTAGTTTTTGTCGGTGATTCTGGATAACTATAAGCAATTCCTACAAACAGCTTTCCTTTCGCAATTTCGTTAGTAAGAACAAGTAAATTTGGTAAAAATGAATTAATACATTGAATTACTACATTATTTACTAACGGATTCATTTTATTTTTCTTGACTTGTTTATCGTCTCGTTTATGTAGAAAAAGTTGCCAAGATATTTTATTTTCATCCTGAGTTAAATTATCAATCTTAATATCTTTTGTCAGCATTGAATCATAATGAGTACCTGCAAAATGCTCTCCATCATGTGCATTCCACATCATTTGTAGAATATTACCGTTAAATGATTCGGAGAAAGAATAAATATGATTCAGTTCGCTGAGATTTATTTGGGGATTATATTCGGGTAAAAAATTAATGTTTTTATAGTCGGGAATAGGTAATTTGGGTTTGATTGGTTGAGAAATTAATTTTCCATCTTCTTCTTTCCAATTAAGTCCATAAGTCCAAACTAAACCGTCAACAACTTGTAAAGGTAAAACCGGTTGAATCTCTTTTGTGGAAATATTTCCGTCAATAATTACTTTTCCGTCTCCTAAAAATTGAACTTTATTACCGTGATAGGGACAAGCTAAACAACTTTTGTCTTTGAATTCTACAATATGACCACCTTTAGCTAAATTTGCTCCAGCATGAGGACAGATATTATCTAAAGCATTTAAATTACCTTGTTTATCTTTCCAAATGACATAATCATGATTGAGAAGAGTAATTAATTTAGGTTTGTTAATTTCAAAACTTTCATATCGACCCAAACACCAGGGTGAACCTTCGTACATTTGGGTTTGATTTTCTATTTTCATTGTTGCTACTACTTTTTAAATCTTGTTGTAATTACAAGTATCGAAAATTTATGGAGTAACTAGCTTGTAATTAATTCCGATTTTTGGATATTATTGCTATTTATTCAAATTAACTTTTGAATTAACCTTTGATTCTGACCAATTATCAAAATTACGTTTTACCCAATCCATCCCAACTTCATTATTTAACTTTATTTTCTGTGGTGAATTAGGATAAATTTTATTTAAAATATCAGCATCTTGTTCTACTACTGTTTTACTCATTTCCAAAAATTGTTTCTTCAAGAGTTTTCCTAAAGGATTATTTATTTTTGCAAACAATAAAATATAAGTTCTAGTTTTAGTTAAAGACTCTGGTACGAAAAGATGACATTGAGCAATTTTTCCAAACATACTTTGACCGTGAAAAATTACTAATGAGGGAAAATAGTTTTCTAAGTGAGCTTTAATTAAATCGGGAAGTAAAAATTGTTTGGGTTGTTTAAGCTTTTCCCAGAATGTTTTCGGAGCGGTAGGAGCATCATAAAAAGCTTCTGAATAATAGCCATTATCGGTAAACTTTTCAAATCGAACTTCGGTAATTTCAAATAACTCGCGATGGGTACCATTTTGGTGATTGTAATCGTGCATATTTAATAGCATCGATTTTAAATCTGTTTTAACGCTGGTATCTGCTGTAGAACCAATAAATTCGTAATTATCGGCTATTTTTTCTAAAATATCGGGAATGGGAATTACAGGTTTATAATCTCCATAAGACCAAATAAAATCATCTTTAATAATTAATTCTAAAGGTCGCATTTGCGGTAAGGTATTTTTATTAGTTCCCGGTAAAACGGTACAACCATTTTTATCAAATTTCAAAGCGTGAAACGGACAAACAACTTCGCTTTTTCCATCAGAATTAACTTCACACCAACCTTCGGATAACATTGCTCCCATATGAGGACAAATATTCGGTAAAGCTTGAATATTTTCCTGTTTATCTTTCCAGATTACATAGTCTTGACCGTAAAGAGAGATTTTATGTGGTTTATTGGTTTTTAGCATTAATTTATGAGCTAATAACCAAGGCGCACCTGGTAACATTTGGGTGTTATTATCAATCATGATTGCTATTAATCTATTTATTCTTATTATTTGTAGGATGCTTTATGAGTTAAGTCTAACGCACCGCAATCCTTGTAAAATGGTGCGTTACGCTTTGCGATAACACACCCTACAAAAAATCTATAATTAATATAGTATTGACAATTTATTAAGCAACTCGCTTGTAAAATATCGCGATTTTTGGATATTCTTGCTATTTGTTATCTGGGAAGCAAGAAATTTTCGATTGGGTTCAATATATTTAAAACCTCACTCTCAATCTCTCTTTTTATTAAGTATTAAAAAACCTCACCCTCATTCCCTCTTTTTATTAAATATTTAAAACCTCACCCTCAATCCCTCTCCTTATTAAGGAGAGGGAAGTCAATATATTGTTGTGAAAATTGTTTGGGAGTAATTCCAACTTTACGTTTAAAATAACGGTGCAGATGACTTTGGTCTACAAAACCAACTTCTTTCGCGATTTCAGCAATTGATAATTTTCCTTGCTTCAATAATTCTTTTGCTCTTTTTACACGACAGTTAATTACATATTGATGTGGTGTAAATCCCGTAGTTTCTTTAAATAGTCGCGAAAAATAATGGGGACTCATTTGTACTGAGCTTGCTAATTGATTCAAACTTAAATCGCTGTCGAGATAAGCTTGAATATAATCTATTACTTGCTGTAATTTATATTGAGGTAATCTTCCCGCTATCGGTTCAAAGGATTTTTTACGAGTTGCTGAATAATTTTCTAATAAATGGATAATCAGGGTATTAATTAAAGTTTCTGCATAAAGACGACTGGTGCTACCGTTTTTGATTAAAGCCGATTTTAATGCTACTCCGATTTGATAAACGAATGGGTCTTGAGTCGCAAATTTTGGTAACAGTTCTATTTTATCTGGGTCTACTACTTCGTAAATTGCTTGAGAAAATATCAACGGGTCAATCACTATTGCAACCGAAGCACCTTCGCTATACCATGCTGATTGATGGGTTGTGTTCGCAGGTACGATGACGAAATCTCCCTGAACATTGTGTTCTTCTTGGAAACGTCCATCAATTATTCTATCTGTTTGAATAGTCGATGGAATATCGGTCAAAATTCCAATACAATGTTGTTTGAAACAAGTTTTTGGTAATTCAATTGCTGGTTGTCTATCGTAAACGATAGTTAAGTTATCCCAACCTACTGATTGACTGGAAATTAAAGGAGAGCGTTTAAATATACGTTTATATCCTTCTTCTCTTTCTTTTATCAAGTCGATTGAAAGAGTTTCTGATGAATTATCCAGCATTTTCAAAGTATTTAATTAATTGAAAGTTTTAATTATTACCAATATACTCTATATAATCCCGTCTATCGTGAGATAATCACTGATTTATTATTGATTCAAGTATATTTAATTGCTCAAATGAATTTGAAAATGATTTTTTTTAATTTTTCAATTAATTCTAAAAATTAAATTTTTAAAATTCAACTGCAAAAAAAATTTTAAATCGGATACGGTTTTATAGTATTATGTTACTATGGTCGGATTTTAATAATGGGGAGGCTTGACTCTCATCAATAGGTGCTGATATTCCCATTATAATAAAAATATAACTCTCTACATTTTTATTATCTCACATTTTGACCATAAAAAAAAATTTTTAATTAAAACATGAAAATTGAAACTATCTTTTGATTTACATTTTTCGATATTAAAACTAATGCGAAATCTAGGGGAATACAAATTAGAGAAATCGGAATTACGTCGTCAGATAATCAAACAGCGTCAATCGTTATCAGAAGCAGAATGGAAAGAGAAGAGTCAGGAAATTTGTAAGAATCTTGCAAAATTGGACTTATTTATCAAAGCTAAAACGGTTCTTGCTTATTTCAGCTTTCGTAAAGAACCAGATTTGAGTTATTTATTTCAAGATAATGAAATCCCCACAACCTCCCTTAAGAAAGGGGGACTTAAAAATTTAGATGATAATAAAAATTGGGGATTTCCTCGTTGTGTAGATAAAACATTGATTTGGCATTATTGGAAATCTATAGATGAATTAATAACGGGTAAATATGGAATTCAAGAACCAAATTCCAACTTACCGATAGTTAAACCTGAGAATGTTGATTTAATTTTAGTTCCCTGCGTTGCTTGCGATTATAAAAATTATCGTTTGGGTTACGGTGGGGGATATTATGACCGTTTCTTGAGTTCTCGGGAATGGGAATCAATTCCTACAATTGGGATTGTGTTTGATTTAGGTTATTTACCAGAAGTTCCGATAGAAGTTTGGGATAAGAAGTTGGATATGATTTGTACGGAAACCGGTTTTAAAAGGTAGATATAAGATTAGGGAACAGGGAATAGGGAATAGGGAATAGGGAATAGGGAACAGGGAACAGTGATAAGAAGTAATATTTATTTAATTGAATACCCGAAATACTTAATTAAAAATTGATTTAAATATTCAATTTTCGCTTTTTCAAAGTTTTTATAGTTTTAATTTTAACAATTACAATTTATATATTCCCAGAAATCATCTCTATATAAATACTGATTTATCAGCTATGCGGTAATCTGAAAAACATTGATTAATCAAAAAAATACCCCTTTCCAGATACGGAGAGAGGTTTTAATAAATTGATTACATACCTTCCATTGATTCCAACACCTTGTAGAGACGTAGCACTGCTACGTCTCCCTACCTTTGATAGAAAACGAACTACTGCTACGTCTCCTTACGTTTGATGGAAAATGAACCACTAAAAATTAACGACCAATAAACAAAGCACGAGTGGAAATTGTACCACCGTCGTTATCGCTAATAATCCAGTAACCATTACTGGTAACTGCTAATCCTTCCACTTTCTCTTCGTACCAATCATAGTCTTTGGTAAGGTCGGCTACTAATTGCTTCTTAACGGTTTCACCAGGTCTCACACCATCAAGAGAAAAACGATAAATTCGCTTAACTCTGACATTGCTAGCACCTTTTTTACCACCTTGGTTATCTCTTTCAATTACCAAGAAGCTACCATCAATATCGCGAGCAATTTCGCTGTTACCAACCCAACCTTTTTTGTTGTCGGTATCTAAAGAATAAAAATAGTAATTCCAGGTTTTACTAGCAACATTGTATTCAGCAATGCGAACTTTATCTTCACCTTTAAATTCACGCTGAATCGCTACATAAACCTTGCTTCCATCAGCACTGGTTGTTACTCCTTCAAAACCAAAACGCTGAATTTTACTAGCAGCATCTTGGGGAAGAAAAACTTCTTGTTCAACTTCACCTTGACTGTTGAGTTTAACCAAAACGTTTGGTCTTTCCTTACCTTCACGGTTGTCTCCTTCACTAACAACCCAAAAACCACCATTAGGTGCTACTGTAATTCCTTCTAAATCGTATTTTGCAGCTTTTCCGTTTTTGGTAAGCTCCATAGCATCGGTAACAACCAATTTCTTTCCTTGAAGTTCCAAAGAGAAAATCTTGGAAGGAGCAACAGCATTATCGGGTACAGCGTAGAATTTATTGGGATTTCCAGGAACTTGTGTCCAACCACTTAAAGCAGCGTAGGGATTTTCCAAAGTACCGACTACATTTGGTTCACCGTTGGTTTGGAAAGGATTGAAACCGAACATAGAACCGCGAAAAGTATCGATAGTACCGTCTTTCTCGTTAGCGGTTAATACCAAATTGCGTTGAGGAATTGGTAAAATTCCTTCGGGAGCCATTCCGGTAGGTAAAAAGCTGACCAACTGGGGATTTTCGATATTGCTGAGGTCGTAAACCGCTAAGAAACTTCCTCTTTCAGAAGCAACAAAAGCGAATTCTTGATTGTTGAAGCTAGCAACAGCAACACCTTCTACTTCAATACCGCGCTTTTTGGAGCGTCCATCTGGATAATGACCGCGAATTACAGCTTCTTCTTCTAAGCTAGAACCGCTGTCGTAAACTACATTACCTTCCAGGTCTAAAATTGACCAACCTCTACCACCGGAATAAATTCCATCACCAAAAGTTTTCTTTTTGGTATCACCTTCGTTTGCGGTAATGATATATTTTCCGTCAGCAGTAAAAGCGATAGCATCGGGTTCTCTACGACCTTCAAAAGACTGAGTGAAGCTGATTTTTTTGTCTTTTTTCAAGTCAGCACGTTCGTGCTTTGATGTACCAGCAGAAAATATCCGAATTACTTTTTCGGAAGCAACATCCATAATTGCAATTGCATTATTTTCTTGAATGCTAATTGCAGCGGTTTTACCATCTTTGGAAATTGCCACAAATTCCGGTTGTGGGTCTTTTTGATAGTTAACTCCATCAATTCCTTCTAAATTCAAGGCTACATTATTAACCTTGGAAAGACTGGGATTGCTGTAATTAATAGTAATGAAGTTTATCGAACCGGGACGAGAACCGGGAAGATTATCTTCGTCTTCTTCGTCTTCAATAGCAATAATTGCTTTGCTACCGTCGGGAGTAATTGCTAAACTATCGGGACCAATTCCAGCAAGTTTAACTTGTCCGACAATTGACTTTGTTTGGAGATTAATAAAAACCAAAGTACCATTCTTTTGGTCAGCAATTTTTTTGGTTTTATCCAATACGCTAACCAAAGCATATTGACCGTTAGGAGTAACAGCAACAGAAGTAGGTTCGCCAAAAGCAGATACATCAACTGTTCCAATTACCTGGGGTTTTGTGGGTTTACTAATATCTAATAAACCAATATTTTCATCATCAGCATTGGTATAAACTACAGTCATACCATCAGGTGTAGCAGCAATAATTTCAGCAACAGCCCCATCTACAACGTAGCGATTGATAGGAGTAAAGCTGCGAACTGGTAAAGCATTAGCGCTGGAAGTAGTGAGTAAAAAACCAGCGGATACAAGAAATGTACTTAATAGCGAGCGGATTGAAATAGCCATTCTACTCCTTATTTGCTCATCCAAATCTAAGGAGAATATACGACTTGAAGTTATACGACTTAATTATATTTTAGTTAATAGTCTATTAAGTAATACCGTTATATTTTTATATTAAATAAAAGTAAATAAAATATGAGTATTAATTATTAGGTAATAGTTAAGGAACAGTAACTCCTAACTCCTAACTATTAATTATAAAATCCAAAATCCAAAATCCAAAATCCAAAATCTAAATTAGCCCCATTACTTCCTATAAGTTTAGGAGATAATGGGGCTTAAGAAAAATAAATTTTCATAAAAAAATGGTGAAACCCTGATACTATTTATATTTAGATGTTATTTATTAGTAATTACAACAACTAAAAGTATGGTTAGAAAATAATAAGCAATAAACAACAGACAATAACTTTAACAAGCACCGCTTTTATTAAATACTACCCAAATTGTTTTCATAATCAAAAATAAATCATAAGTTATAGACCACTTACGCTGATACTCCAAATCCATTTTGACTATATCTTCAAAATCTTTGATGGAAGAACGTCCGTTAGCTTGCCATTCTCCAGTCATTCCTGGTTTAACCCGCAACCTTTCCCAATGATGTGGTTGATAATTCATTACTTCATCAGGAGTGGGTGGACGAGTTCCGACTAAACTCATTTCCCCTTTGAGTACGTTCCAAAATTGTGGTAGCTCATCCAAACTGGTACGACGCAAAAATTTACCCACCTTGGTTATACGTGGGTCTTCTTTACATTTAAATATATGTCCGTTGGCTTCGTTCTTAACTAAATGCTTTAATTTATCAGCGTCTTTAATCATAGAACGAAATTTCCATATCCGGAAAGCCTTTCCATTGTGACCGCAGCGAATTTGGCTGTAAAAAATAGAACCAGGATTATCTATTAAGGTTATGACTGTTATTGGAATGGCAATTACAGCAGTTATCACTAATCCAACAATTGCTCCTACTATGTCAACCAATCTTTTAACAATACTCTTTTGTGATGGATGAGTAGATTGGTAGCCTAAGACAAATGATTCTGGTGGACTCATAAAAATCGAGTCTTTATTATTTGCACACTGCGGTGCAGGACTAATATTGAAAACCATTTTACGTACTTTTACTTGCTTTCTATAGTTTCCAGTGCCAATATAGACAATATCAATGCGTAACTGTCGCTAAAAAAGTAAAATTCACACAATCTTCTAATCACATTACAGTATTGTGAAATTTACGTATGATTTTTAAGTTTTGTAACGAGATTACAATGAATATTGTTTAGCTCTAAGTTAGAGAATTTTGGAGTGGTACGACTAGAATTTATTAGTATTCGACCACATAAGTTATCAGGGGTAAAGCAATGGAAAAAGGTAGAAGGTAGGTTGGGTTAAGCAGAACGCAACCAAACACCTGAGTTGGGTTTCTCTTCTTATTGCTTCGCAACGCTGACGCTAACAACCCAACCTACCAGCTTTGATAGACCTTACCCCCAGCCCCTCTTCTTATCAAGTAGAGGGGTGTATTCTATCCGACTGAAAACTGCTATATCAATTAAAGGCATCAAGACGGTTGATGAGAGACCACTACACTGGCAATCGTAAAGCATAATGCAATTGATTATATATAAATTCACTCAAGCCCGTTTCAAGTTCGACAAATCTTTGTTGCTTAAGTCCTAACTTTATCTGTTGTCAGAACGATATTTATAATCTCTATTTTACTTTTTTGAGAGCAAATAAACAAAAAGAAAATAGATGAAACAATTAAAATAAATCACATAAGCTCAAATTTAAGATAAATTTTATTGTTTGCTAAAGATAAATCAAAAATAAATTAATAATCTAATAATTAATCATGCATTACCTGCTATTTAATAGTGTGTGGTTTTACATATCTATAAACTTAATTACCGATATATTTAAAAAATTGATTTCTTCTATTGATAAGGAAATATGTCCTTAAACAAATAAATACAGGTATTTAACAAATTTATTAGATAAAATTTAATAAGTTCACAATTCGTAAATAAAGTATATTATAGAGCATTAAAACAATATAAAAAGTATAGTAAATATTACTAAAAATGCCCCCATAGGGGATTGTATATAAGGTAAAAATTCTGTTTCATATTAATAATCTACGTATATTTTTCACCTTATTTTAGTAGTAGAAAAAACTTCTCCTCAATATGCATATTCCTGATGGTTTTGTTTCCGTACCTGTAGCTGCGGCTACAACTATAGCGAGTGTAGCTGGACTGGGTATTGCTTTGGGTCGCTCAAAAGATGCTTTTGGTGTTCGTCGCGCTCCGGTTTTAGGTTTGACTACAGCGTTTATTTTTGCCGCACAGATGGTTAATTTCCCTGTAGCGGGTGGAACTAGCGGTCACTTGTTAGGTGGAGTTTTAGCAGCGGTAGTATTAGGTAGTCCTTGGGCAGGTGCCATATGTAGTGCAGTTGTATTAATTATTCAGGCAGTGCTGTTTGCTGACGGTGGGATTACAGCCTTGGGTGCAAATATTTTTAACATAGGATTCGTTGGAGTTTGGGTAGGTTGGGGCTTATTTCAAACATTGCATCGACTGTTCGGAGGTGGAAAAAGCCGTTTACCTTTAGCTGCTGGTATTGCGGCAGGTGTAAGTGTACCGGTCGCCGCGATTGTTGCTGCGATTGAATTAGCAATTTCGGGTACTGCTAATTTTGGGGTAATTTTACCAGCAATGGCAGGAGTACATATTTTAATTGGTATCGGTGAAGGCTTGATTACTGGAGGAGTGCTAACTTATTTAATCGCAGCAAGACCCGATTTACTACCTGGAAATGATGAAAAACAGATTCGTAGTTGGGTTGTTCCTGTTGTCAGCATTCTTTTAGTGGCTGGACTGCTATCTTTGGTTGCTTCAGGTTGGCCGGATGGATTAGAAAAAGTTGCTGAGGATACCGGCTTTATTGGCTTAGCTGAAGAGGTAAGAATTTCGGTACCAACACCTTTTGCAGACTATGCATTCAATGGAAATGAGGGTATCGGTACAAGTATCGCTGGAATTTTAGGAAGCATAGTTTGCTTCGGGGTTGCATGGGGAATTGCACAAGTATCGAAACCAAAGAATGCATAGATTGTCTCTGACTGTAAAATTGCAGCTGTCCTTAATAATTGTGATTGGGGCAGCTTTCCTAAAATTAAATGCTTGGCATTATTTGGGTGCTTACGGAATCATCGCGCTTTGTTGGGCTGTTTCATTGCGCGTACCAGTTCGCAAGCTGACGGGTTTGCTGGGTTTAGAGCTAGTTTTTCTCTCATTTATGGCTCTACCTTTGGGCTGGGAACGAGCGAGTTTTTTGTTAGTTCGCTCTCTGGTGTGTCTGTTAACGATGAATAGCTTTTTGCTGACATTACCACCTCATAGTTTTGGTATTGCTCTCAAAGGTTTACCTCTTCCCAGAGCTTTGAAAGAAACTTTGCTTTTAGCCGCACAGTACTTAGAAATTTTGCTTGGTGAAGTAACTCAAATGCAGCGGAGCGCAAAGCTTCGCGGTTTGAAGGGAACAACTGGATGGATTCGCTACGCTAACGCTTCTATGATTGGTGCTTTGTACCTTCGCAGTCTTGACCGAGCAGAACGAGTTTATGCAGCAATGATAGCTCGCGGTTACAACGGAATGTTACCCGTTGATTCGACTCCGAGAATGAAAGACCGTTTTGCTTTACTAGCAATGGGCTTCTTAGCCTGTAGTTTGACTACAGCTTCTTACCAGTTACTCCTCTAATAATCGATTCTTCGTAAATTTATTAGCCAGTAAATTTTGTATAGACGTTGCAATGCAACGTCTTTCAATATATGCAAATATAAATATATAAAACGTAATATTTCTTAATTTATTCCTTACAAATAGAAATCACAGATGCAAAACACAACTGTTGCAGTCAAAAATATTGCTTATTCTTATTCCAATCAAGAGCCAGTATTGAATGATATTTCTTTTACATTAAATGCTGGGGAAAGAGTTGCGTTGATGGGACCAACAGGTTCTGGAAAAAGCACTTTACTAGAAAATTTAATTGGTTTAAAACAACCATCCCAAGGGAAAATAATTATTAACGATATTCTATTAGAACCAAAAACTTTATCAGAAGTACGACGCTATATAGGGTTTGCTTTTCAGGATGCTAACGACCAGCTATTTATGCCAACAATATTAGAAGATGTAGCTTTTGGTCCTCTTAATTATGGAGTTCCAGTACCAGAAGCAATGGATATAGCGCGACAGTTACTAATGGAATTTGGCTTAGAAGCTCATGCAAAACGTTCCGCTCATCAGCTTTCTGGGGGACAAAGAAGACTTGCAGCGCTAGCAGCAATTTTAGCTTTAAAGCCTGATATATTGATTTTGGATGAACCTACTAACGGACTTGACCCTGCATGGCGGCGTAATTTAGCAGAAGTGTTGTTAAAATTACAAGTTAAAGTAATATTAGTTGCTTCTCACGACCTAAATTGGTTAAGTAAAGTTACCCAACGCGCTTTGGTGCTTTCAGGAGGTCGAATACACATAGATAGCGACATTCAGCCACTTTTAAAAGATAGCGAAACATTAGAAAAGTTGGGTTTACCAGTAGGTTGGTGATAACCTTTAACAAGTCATAGAAAAATGAAATAAAATACAGTCGGAGAAAATTTTGGATGAGTAGATTTGATGATATTGAAATCGAGATTGATATTAACAATATTGATTTTGACTCACTTGAAACTGACGAAGATTTTCGTACCCAAGCAAAGCTTTTACTCCCAAAAGCATTAGTTCAGGTAGGGGAAGCAATGGCAGAAAAAACCTGGGACGAGTTACAAAAAGAAATGCAAAAATCCGGAACGAAATCTGGTGGTTCTCAGAATGCTAAACGTAAATTTATTCAGGAAACAAAAAGAACCTATCAGCGTAATGCTAGCAGTAGAGATAAACGAGAACTTGAAGATTATTTAGTCGAAAAGCTTCATCAATATAAATAGGGGATTGAGAATTGGTAATTGGTAATTGGTAATTGGTAATAAGTATTAGTTATTGTACAGTGATTCTTTAAAGGTTTTATCAAGACCTCATCGTACTACACACTGAAGATTCAAAATTATTAAATCTTTCTCTACCATAATAATTACAATTAAATTAGGAAAAAACTTGTTTTCTATGAGAACATTTTTATTTATCAACTACCAATTACCAACTACCAATTACCCATTACACAATTATCTAAATGCAGCAATTCATAAGTCGAATTGACCATTTTGTTTTAACTGTTCGCAATATTGAAGCAACAATTAATTTTTATCATCAAGTTCTCGGAATGGAAGTAGTGAACTTTGGTGAGAATCGTAAAGCGCTACGATTTGGAGAACAGAAAATTAATTTACATGAAATTGGAAAAGAATTTGAGCCGAAAGCACTTCATCCCACACCAGGTTCTGCGGATATTTGTTTTATTAGCGATGAACCGGTTGCTCAAATAAAAAATCACATAATTGGTTGTGGTATAGATGTTTTAGAGGGTCCGGTAATTAGGACGGGAAGTGCTGGAACTATTGAATCTATATATATCCGTGACTTAGATGGAAATTTGATTGAAATCTCAAATTACCGGAACACTTAACAAAAATCTAGAATCATCGGATACTATGATTTCGGTACTGCTATAAGTAAACTATTAATGTTTAATTGTAATAAATATAAAGTAATTGCTTTTGTTAATTTAGGTATGGCTGTGCTGATTGCAGGATGCAACGAAACCAAGCAAGCTCAGTGTCAGCGACTTATTAAGGCTGTTAACGAAGGAACTTCTCTAATTGAAAAAAATAAAGGTTCCCAAGTCACATTGAGTTTGGGTTTGGCTAAAGATTTAAAAGATGTTAGCGAAAAAATAGAAAAGCAAAACTTCCAAGACCCGAAACTTAAGGACTTCAAAAATCAATATGCCAAACATTTTGAGGCAAAAAGTAAAAATATAGAATTAGCAGGAAAAGCACTTGGTTCCGCTAAAACAGCCGAAGTTTCATCAAAAGGTAGAGACCAAGTTCGACAAGCTAAAAAAGATATAGAAATATCTCTCAAGGAAGTAAAAAGTGCTGCAAAAGAATCTGACACTTTAGCAAATCAACTCAATGAGTACTGCACTCAAACGGAATGAGGATTGGGGATTGGGAATTGGGAATTGGGAATTGGTAATTCACTAAATTTTTTGATTAATCCCAACTCCTAACTCCTAACTCCTAACTCCTAACTCCTAACTCCTAACTCTCTACTCTCTACTTACTACCTGTTCCTTATTCTTGTTTGTACGTGCATTCACGTAACAATGTATTTATTTTAACTTTTATTTAATAAATATTCCTGAAGCTAGCCTGTTGTTTCTGTGAAAGGAAATATTGGTGTTAGTAAAGCGAGATACAATGCGTGATATCAGCCTGCTTATGGCGAGCGTGTTAAGCACGGGACAAACGGTTGTTCCTGATTTACCAGAAGAACTGCCAGAAGAGCAGTCAAAGGTACAGCAACAATTAAGGCAGAATCAAGAGGCATCGGTCGTTCTATCTTCTGAAATAACGCCACCTGAGTTTGTGGAGTCTGAGAAGAATGTAGAACCTGCATCCCCTGAATGTAACTATAGTGATTGCAATTTAGATAAGCAATCTCCAAGTTCTAAAAGTCTATCTGCTTCACAATCTCAAACAGTAATTACACTAACAGAAGAAAAAATACAGAATCAAAAGATACTCGAAAATAGCAGAAATAAGCTTCGGTTTGAGGATTCTTTCTCTTTAACTCAGGGAACAGGGAGCAGGGAGCGGGGAGTAGAGGAAGAAGATTCTACATCAGAGATTTCGATTTCAAACACAGAAAAAATTAATTCGTTTTCAAGTCAATCAAATAAATTAAATCAGCTAGATAAACAAGAGAATATTCCTAAAACAACTCAAAAACCTGATTCGAGCTTGGGTAAACAAGATAATAAATTACCACAACCAGATACTTTCTCTAGCACTAGGGTTTTTATTAGTAATTCCAATAAGCTTAACGATAACCAAAAAACGAAAAATCTTTCTTCCACTCCCTTTTCCAAGTCAGAAAATCCGATGTCACAAGTTACATCGGTATCGGAGCTTGATGATGTCAGCCCTACAGATTGGGCTTTTGAAGCATTACAATCTCTAGCTAATCGTCATAATTGCGCTCTTGGATATCCTGACGGTACTTTTCGAGGTAGACAGGTTATTAATCGCTATCAATTTGCAACCGGAATAGATGCTTGTCTGCAAAAAATTAACGAGTTGATTGCTACAAGAGGAGCAAATATTGTTGATGAGCAAGATTTAGTGATTCTACAACGTTTGCAGAACGAGTTTCGAGCAGAATTGAATCAGTTAGAAAATCGGATTGTTTCCCTGGAAGAGAGAACTAGCGAATTACAAGCAAATCGATTTTCACCCACGACTAGATTGTTTGGACAGGTTACTAGTAGTTTGCAAGGAACCAATACAAATGAGGTCGATTTATTTCCTAGAGATGGAGTACCAGAACGAACAGCAGAAACGAATCTGACTTTCACTAACAGTATGCAAATTACGTTAGCAACTTCGTTTACGGGAAGAGATTTACTGTTAACTGGTTTGTATGCAGGAAATTTAGGTTCTTCTGCATCGTCTTTGTTCACTAACATGGGACGTTTGAGTTTTGAGTCGGATACGGACAATGATGTATTAATCAATGATTTGTCTTATCGTTTCGCGATTTCAGATAACTTAGGAGTCGTGGTTGGTGCTGCTGGTGTCAATCCTACAAGTACATTTCGCGGAATAAATCCTTTGGAAGGTTCCGGAGAAGGAACAATTTCTAGCTTTGGTCAACGCAACCCAATCATAGGAGTCGGTAGCGGTACCGGTGGTGTGGGTTTTGATTGGCAAATTAATAACCGGATGAGTTTACAGGGAGTTTATAGCGCTCAATTACCAGGTTTTCCGGGAGATGACAGCGTTGGTGGACTTTTTGGTGGAAGAAAGACTCTTGGAGGACAACTCACACTAACACCTGTTGATGATATTGATGTTGGTCTACATTATCTTTATTCCCGTTCTTCCGATGGTTTATTAGCAACTGGTGTCGGAGATGCTCAGTTAACTTCTCCTTTCGCACCAAATACAGGTTTCAGCACGCAAGCAGTTGGTGCTACGGTAGCTTATCGTATCAATCCCAATCTCCAAATAGGGGGTTGGGGAGGCTGGACTTTTTCCGACCCAGAAGATATTCAAGGTAGTGTGACAACTAATAATTGGGCTGTATTTGCAGCTTTTCCTAATTTAGGAAGACCGGGAAATTTGGGAGGAATTCTTGTCGGACAACCACCAAAAATTACATCAAGTAGTTTACCTGATGGATTCAACTTTCCTAACTTTTCTGATAACGGAACACCAGGAGGACGAGATGGCACATCTTTGCACGTTGAGATGTTTTATCGCGCTAAATTGAATCAAAATCTTGATATTACTCCTGGTTTCTTCGTAGTCTTTAACCCAGACCACAATCAGAATAATGACCCCTTGATAGTAGGAGCGTTAAGAGCCACCTTCCGGTTTTAATTAGATGTTGGTGTAAATGTAATCAATAGCGTTAGTTGTATTCACGTGCAACTATTTTGACGCGCTATTTTCGCGTAGCAGGCTATTGTACGCGAATTTTGTCAATAGACTTGAATATTTTTGTCTTCAGTTTTTTGAATGATAGAGATAGAAAAGCTGTTTAGAAGTAGCTTTAAAAGTCTAAATCTTTAACAAAACAATTTTAATATGCAGCATATGCAGCAGCAAAATTACCGCAAAACAGGTTTCACAGCCATTCTTGGAACCGGTTTAGTCGCAACAATCATTGGTTTATTCGCACCAAGCGCTTTTGCTCAACAAACTACGACTTCAACACTTACAGTTCAAAGCACTGGAACAATATCCGGAACTCTTGTACTTCCAAAATTTAATCCTAATTACAATAAGGTTCTGACTAGAGTTGATACCGATAAAGGTGGTGCTTATTACCGTAACGAAGGAACTAAGGCTAATCCGAATTTAGTTAAAGTTTACGACTCTGACAATGTGAGAATGAGAGTCCGCGATGATGGGAGCATAAATTACTTCGTTAATTTTAAAGGTATTCCCGTTACTTCCTTTGATGCTGTTATCAATTCTCCGGTACTCTCAGACGGTGAGATGACAGAGTTTAGATATGACGGTAGACCTGATATGGAAGGTTCGAGAATTAAAGCTGTAGTTCAAGACGAATTTGGAGTCAAAAAAGCTTACTACACCGGAACTCTTACCGACCCTGATACTGGAGTTAAATATCAGGGAAAGTTTAAAATTACAGGACAAGGACCAAGATATAGCGACCCTAATGGTGGTGATAGTCCTAACGTATTTGACTATAAGTCTGACCTACCAGGACCTCCAAGAAGCGAACCTTTCAAAATCAAAGACAACTCTCCTTTAGTAAAGTTGTACATCACGGTACCGGAAGGTACCTCAATCGTTAATCCATCCACAGGTGGTGGTATAACTCCTCCTCCATCAACGGGTGGTGGGACAAATCCTCCCCCATCAACGGGTGGTGGTACAACTCCTCCTCCGTCCACGGGTGGTGGTACAACTCCTCCTCCATCCACAGGTGGTGGTATAACTCCTCCTCCATCAATTCCTTCCACAAATCTTTCCCCTTCTAGCTCTCCTATAACTTCTTCTCCTTCTATTTCTAATCCTTCTTCTCCCTCAAGCTTTAATCCATCTTCTCCTTCTGTTTCTAATCCCTCTAGCTTTGCTCCATCTTCCCCTTCTAGCTTTACCCCGTCTTCTCCGTCTCCCGATATAAGCGATATAGAATTCAGCAGTGGTAATTCATTCGTCTCTAATTCGGTTACAGAAAATCCTTCAAACTTTTATTCTTCAACTTGTTCGCGAGACTCTATATGCGATTCGCGACTTTCTCGACCCAAAAAACGGGGTCCTCGCAGTCGGGTAATGATGCATTAATACATTAAGGATTGAATTGAATTGGATTAAATTGAATTTATTTGATTTCCGAAATCCCAATAAACCAAGGTGAAGTTAACAATACAGCGACCCAAGACATGACTAGCTGAAATTTTCATCAATAACTGGTAGCCGGTAATTTTTCACTACTGACTACCAATTACTTGTATCTATATATCCATAAATCATTTACAAAAAAACAGCAATGAAAGCAGAACTAATTGAATTAATAAGTAGAGTTATTCAGGTTTTACAAATAAATATGCGCTGGATGACTTGGAATTTATTTCTAGCTTTTATACCTTTAGTTTTAAGTGTGTGGCTGTTTCGTCGGATTAAAAAAAGTCGCTCCTGGGTTTGGTGGCTGGGATTCGCTGTTTTCTACGCTTTTCTACCAAACGCACCTTATTTGTTAACCGATGTCATCCATTTAATAGACGATATCCGGACAATACAGTCGGTGTGGATGATTACTTTGGTGTTAATTCCGGTTTACTTGCTGGTGATTTTAGCTGGATTTGAAGCCTATGTTATTTCCGTAATTAATATGGGTCATTACCTGAACAGAATTGGTAAAAGCCAATGGATTTTAGGTATGGAATTGATTACTCATGGTTTATCAGCAATTGGTATTTATTGGGGAAGATTTTTGCGGTTTAACAGTTGGGATTTTGTCACTCAACCGGATGCTTTGATTACTCAAGGTATTGAAGAAATTTTAGGTAAGCAACCGTTGGTAATTATAGCTATCAGCTTTGTGATATTAATTGCACTGCATTGGTTGATGAAGCGAGTAACTTTGAGCTTTACTATCCAAGGATATCGCGGTATTGCAATTAACCCTGCCAAAGCTTATTTAAAACCCCAAACATCTGATGAATAAGCTATTTTCACACTTTAGGTAGAAAGATTACCTCCTCTAGGAAGAGTGAAATTCAAAATTATTACAGTGAAATAGGATTATATAAAACGGTTGCGCTTCAACCGTTTTTTTGTATCAAAATTCTTCAGGCTGTTGTCTTTGTTATTAGCGGTCTGAATTGAATTATTTCATGTTGATAAGAGGAAGTTTGGATGAAATTATCTAGAGAGGAAATCAAAACTTTAGTAGAGCAGCCAAAAGATAATAGCATTTCTATTTATATGCCAGTAGTTGCAGCTGGTGCTGAAGTTAGACAAAATCCTATTAGGTTTAAAAATTTAATCACAGAAGCTCATACTCGTTTAATTGAAGCGGGTGTAGATGAAATAATGGTAAATAAAATACTCCAAAAAGCTAACCAAATCGATAGACAAGATTTTTGGGAAGGAATCGGAGAGCAAGGATTAGCTATTTTTATTTCTAACAATATATTCAATTACTACGTCGTACCTTTAGAGTTTGAAGAATTAGTTGTAGTCTCCGACCGTTTCCACGTTAAACCGTTGCTGCAAATATTAAATAACAACGGACGTTTTTACGTTCTGGGTTTAAGTCAAAACAAAGTCAGAATGTTAGTGGGAACTCGTTATCGCTGTCAGGAAATTGATTTAACAGCACTTAAAGATGTCCCTACAAGTTTAGCTGAAGCATTACAATACGACGATGTTTCAGAAAAACAATTACAAATGCATACCACTGCTAGAAGTGCTGTAAATTCTCAGACGGGGGTTTTTCACGGTCAAGGTGTTGGTACCGATGATGCTGAACAAAAGACCAATATCATGCGATTTTTTAAAGCTTTAGCTAAAGGTTTAGAAAACAATATTTTGCATCATGACGAGCAAGTTCCTTTAGTATTAGCAGGGGTAGAATTTTTAATCCCCATGTACAAAGAAGCGAATAGCTATCAGTATTTAATGGAAGATGCTGTGACGGGTAATCCAGAAATTATTAGTACCCAAGAATTGCATTCACAAGCTTTACCTATTGTCGAAAATTACTGGAATAATTCATACAAAAAAGCTTTAGATGCGTACAACGAACTATTAGGAAATAACACCGGAAATGCATCTAACAGTCTTGAAGAAATTGTACCCGCAGCATATTATCAAAAAATAGATACTTTGTTAGTTGCAAAAGGCGAACATAAATGGGGTTTGTTTGATAAAGGTTCGCAAAAAGTACATTTACATCAGCAAGAAGAAACTGGTGACGAAGATTTATTAGATTTAGCAGCAGCTCATACATTAATTAATGGTGGTAGCGTATATGTAGTGGAACCGGAAAAAGTTCCTGCTAATAAGACTGTTGCAGCGATTTTCAGATATTCGTAATCAGCTAACAGAACTTATGAAAGTTCGTAGTAAGCAATTTATCGCTTTTTTGAAAGGAATAAATTCCTTACTACGAACTATATTTTTGATTTAATTAATTAATTTTTAGATAGCTCGTAGGGTGTGTTACGACTTTAGTCTAACGCACCTAAACCTTTGTAAAATGCTGCTTTGTGCCATGATTAACGCCACGCGATATCTACTTGTATTTAAAAAATCTGCGGAGTAATCCTATATTAAAGTTGTCACACCCAAACAGTTTCTACAAGAAATGGGATAAATTTAATGACTGATTTAAACGTAAAGATTCCTGATTCTTTATATAAAAACATCTTGCACCTTGCTCAGAAACCGGGTTTATTGAGAATACTAAACCGTGAAAACCTTAATTTTCGTTTATAAACCCGGTTTCTCTATACTCGGTAAGAGAAAATATACCAATTGAACAGCTTTATCAGCCCAAATTTCATCATGGAATCAGAAAAATTATTTATCTGAAAAATCCAAACGTGGTGACTGGTCAAAATTTCAACAACTATTAACAAAAGTTCCTAATGTAGAACCAGAAGATTACGATAAATTGTAATTATTCAAATCAACCTGATAATTGATAACTGATAATTGATAACTGATAATTGATAATTGATAATTGATAATTGATAATTGTTTACTGTAACTGACGACGTGCTGCTGCTAAAAGCAAACCCTGCTCTGCTCGATAAATTGCTTGATATGTCCTTTGTAGCGCTTCGGGTTCAACTGATATAGAAGTAATTCCCCACTCCACAAGTTTTTCTATAATTTCTGGATATAATGCAGGTGCTTGACCGCAAATAGAACAGGGAATCCCCGCTTCTTTTGCCATTTCAATCAATCGGAATATCGCACCCATCACCACCGGATGACGCTCGTCAAAGCTTTTTGCTAGTAATGCTTGGTCTCTATCTACTCCCAGCAATAATTGAGTTAGGTCATTAGTACCAATAGAAATTCCCTGCACTCCTGCTTTTACATATTCTGGCAATAAAAATAGCACGCTCGGGACTTCAGCCATTATCCATAGCTCGAATTCTTTAATGTCAGTCAATCCCGCTCGCTCTATTTTTCGACGACAAAAACTAAATTCTTCTACGGTACGAACGAAGGGTAATATTAATCGGATATTATGATAACCTGCTTCCTGCACGCTTTTAAGTGCTGTTAGGTCCATGTCAAACACTTCTGAATTAAGCGTGTAACTGAAAGTACCGCGTTGACCTAACGCTGTTTGCGG
>JBCBHT010000065.1:0-28824 GCA_038525335.1 Cyanobacteria bacterium J06621_15
TCACTCCGTTCCACTCGCAATGACATACCTTGAATTTTTAACACCGACTTACTTATTCCCAATCCCCAATTCCCAACTCTTAATTATGGAATCAAAGGTAGAAATTCGTCGTTTGTCAGATTTGATGCCAGCTTCAGCTAGAGGTTCTGTAAAAATAATTAGTAAACCAGAACAGAAAAAGGTAATTGATGCATCATTTCCATTACCTTGGAATCGAGAAAGACCAATATATATTAACTTTGATTTATGGCGTAATCTGACAAAACAACAGCGGGATTTAATGCTGTTGCGTACTGTTAGCTGGTTAATTGGGGTCGAGTGGTTCAAGCCAAATTTATATCAAGTTGTAGCATTAGTTGGGATTTTCGGTGGCTTGATAGAATCGGTTCAAGGTGATGCAGTAGGAGCAGTAGCGTCTGGTGGATTAAGTGCTGTTGCAATTATTCGTATGTATCGCAGCAATCGTTCTCAAGAGTCAGAAGTTGCTGCTGATATGGCTGCTATTGATTTGATAAAACGTCGAGGTTATCCGGAAGCGGAAGCAGCAGAACATCTTTTAAAAGCAATCGAAACAGTAGCAAAAATAGAAAAGCGTTCTACTTTAAATTTTATCGAGTTAATTCGTTCTCAAAATTTGAGAGTTATGGCAGGTTTTTAGAAAGTTAGGAGTTAGGAGTTAGGAGTTATTAATGACTAATTTTGTATTTACTACTTACTACTTGTTATTCGCTACTTAATTACTACAATGATAAATTTTGTATTCATACCCATCGACTCCTGGTAAAGTTTGATTATTGAGAATACATGAAGGTAAAGCTGTTAAAGAATCTTTTTCAACTGTGCGGAAGTTTGTTAACCACAAGTCAAAGGGACGTGGTAGTATTTGTACTTCTTCGATTAGTTTTTTTACAGCAGTATCGGATTTTTGATTTTCAGGAATAAGTACAAATTGAGCATTAACTTGAGAATTGCTCTCTTGGAGTTGTTTCGCTATACCCATCATTTCCCCAGTTTGCGCTAAACTGCGATGAGTAGTAGCAATTAAAACGGGTTTATCCTCTGATATCTTTTCGATAATGGGAATTAGTAAATCAGGTTGATAATATTTTTGATAGCCCAGATTCCAGACAACTGTAATACCGCTGAGTAAACCCATTACCCACATCAAAGTTACGGCAGTTTTTCCATTAATTTTTCCATTAATTTGAAATGGGGGAAAGACTGGACTAATAGATTTATTTTGATTCCAGCAACTAGCTAATACAACTCCCAATAATAATATTACAACAGGAAAATAAACAAAGTTATAGCGAGCGCCTCTAGTAATATCAATTCCAAAAAAATAAGTAATTGTAAAAAATAAACCGATTACCGTTAACAGAACTCCAGCAAATGTCTGAATCATGAGACGATTTTCAGGCTTTGAATACTGGATTTTGTAATTACGAATTAAAATTGGTATTGCCCAAAGAAAGAAAATCATCATTACCAAGCCAGAGGCAATCACTGTTCCCAAGTTAGATGATTCAACTGGTAGTAAGGAAATAATTGTAATCCAACCAGCTAGAGATTGAAAAATAGGATTGAGTAAAGTTAAAAAATTAGAATCGTCATTTTTTATCCATTGGGTTAATTGTCCGGTATAACGATTAGATAAAAATAAATTTAGCCAAAATAGACCAGTACAAATTGTACCGATAGCAGCAGCATAAATTGTCCACCATAATTTTAAATTAGTAATTCTAGTTTCAGGTTTAAGCCAATATTTCATTAAAACAATGGCTTCACCACACAGAATAAGACTGAAAAAGTAATGAGTTGAAATCCCCAGTGCATTAATAAAGAACCACAAAATCGCAATAGTAATTGGTAAAGATTTTTGCTGATGAATGTGTCGAACTGCAACTACTAAACAACATAAAGAAGCAATTACCCATAAACTACCTAAAGTATAATGACGAGCTTCTTGGGATAGAAAGATAGCATAGGGAGAAACAGCCATAAATGCAGCTGCTAATTGCGCGACTAAAGCAGAACGAAAACTCAACAATGCTAGCCAATAAATAGATGGAATAGCAGCAATACCAAATATTGCACTAATACTACGGGCTGTAAATATTAAATCTTGAAATATTAAATCTTGAAATATTAAATTTTGTCCCGACCATAGAGATATCCACCAATGAGATAACACAAAATAAACTGGAGGATGAATATCTTCTGTAAGCAATTTTTGTAATACTTCTTTTGTGCCAAAGCTAGGATTAATTTGCAGTGGTTGTAATAAAGTATCAACGCTGATAACTTCATTTAACGGTACTACCTGAAAACTATTACCCAAGCTAAACACAATTGTGGCAAATTCATCAATCCAAGGTGGTTTGTTAGATAAATTAGCAAATCGCAAAATAGTACCAACTAATATCCATATTGATAAAATAATTAGTTGGTTAAATAAATTTTCTTTTTTTTGAGATAAATCTATTCTTTTATGATTCAATCGCATAAAAATATTATTTACAACATATCTACAAATATTTTAGTTAAATAAAATATAGCGTTTATCAGTCTAATGAAGCACAGTTTTAAATCTACTTGCTTGTTAGATAAAGATTAGAAAAAAAGAGGTGTACCTCAATAGCTTGGGAAACAGCATAGACAATTATTATCACCTATTCCCAATGCCCTATTCCCTATTCTCTATTCCCTATTACCTATCCTATCTAAAACTTACTTTATCTGTGTTACTCGCCAACTTAGTTTAAGATTTACCCAAAAATTCCATACAGTAGCCACAGCAATAGCAATCAAATTTGCAATATAACGGTTTGAAATTACAAAATTAAAGACTAAATTCAAGACTAAAACATTGATTGCTAACCCTGCTAAACAAATAATATTAAACTTCAAAAATCGCTTCAAACGCTGCTTAAATCCTTTTTGATTTGTTGAAACATCGGCAAAAGTCCAAGCGTCATTCCACAAGAAATTATTAAAAATCGCAATTTCTCCGGCAATAATTTTACTGCGAGTTAAAGGTAAACCTAAAGAATTAGGGTCGCTGAGTAAATATAGCACTGCCATATCTACAAAAACTCCGCTTAAACCCACCAAACCAAAACGTATAAATTTGCCAATCGGAAAACCCAATTGCTGACTAAACTGTTTTACCTTTTCTGAAGAAAAACGTAATCTTATTAAGTGGCGGATATAGTCAAGATAATGCTTCCAACTCACCTTGCTTTCTCCATCTTGACGTTCGCAAAATACATAACCAACTTCAGCGATTTCGTTTACTTTTCCTCTTCCTAAGACTTCTAAAAGAATTTTGTAGCCTATAGGATTAAAAGTTATATTATCTAAGCAGCTACGACGCACCATAAAATAGCCACTCATTGGGTCAGAAACTCTACCTGTGACTTGTGGCAATATAATTAATCCTAGCAATTGAGCGCCACGAGACAACAAACGCCGAATAAAACTCCAGCTACTTACCCCACCACCTTCTACATGACGACTTGCAACAGCTAAATCTGCTCCTGTTTCAATCACGTTTAGTAGTTGCAACAGTATGTGGGGTGGATGCTGCAAATCTCCGTCGATTACACCTAGTATCTGTCCTCTAGAATTTTGCCACCCCCGAATTACAGCTGAAGAAAGACCCCGTTCGTTTTTGCGTCGCATTACCTGCAATTGCGGAAATTCTGAAGTCATGGATAAAGCTACTTCCCAAGTGCCATCCGGGCTATTATCATCAACTATGATTAGTTCATAATCTCCTGGTATGCTTTTATCAAGCAAGCTAGTTAATGTTCTAACGATTTTATTGATATTACCGGCTTCGCGATAAGTTGGAATAACCAACGAGAAAAGTATGCTTTGATTTGCAATACCGGTTCTGGATGGTAATCTTGGAATCTGTAAAGAACCGCTTGGCACTGATAAAAGATTCTTCGGTTGAATGATACTCATCAAGAAAAGAAATATGCCCGAAATGTGCTTCTAGTTATTATGCTTGAAATTAGCTTTTTTAAAATAGGTAATTTTAAAAGGTCAAAGATTAAATATCAATTTTAAACTCCTAACTCATAACTCCTAACTCCTAACTCCTAACTCATAACTCCTAACTCCTAACTTTGATAAACTCGTTTCGGTAATTTGCGTCACAAATTGATATTACCTGCAAAAATGAAATATGTGCCTTAACTTTTGATAAACGCTATTTTTCGATAAACTCTTGTGAAAAATCTGACAAAAAGTACAGTTGATGCAATTCTTGAAACTGCTTTACACGGTAATGATTTATCTCCTGAAGAAGGAATTACATTATTAAGACAAACCGACCAGCATGTTATAGATGCTATCTATACAACAGCCGATAAACTACGATTTTCTCAAGCCGGAGATACCGTAACTTATATAATCAATCGCAATATTAATTTTACTAACATATGCGAGCAGCACTGTAGTTTCTGCGCTTTCCGAAGAGATGAAGGTGATGAAGGTGCTTTCTGGTTGGACTGGAAAGAAATTTTAGAAAAAACTACAGATGCAGTAAAAAGGGGTGCAACGGAAATCTGTATGCAAGGTGGATTAAACCCTGAAGCGAAAATTGATGGAAAATCTTTAACTTACTATCTTGAATTAGTAAAAACTATCAAGCAAGAATTTCCTCAATTACATCTTCACGCTTTTTCCCCCCAAGAAGTGCAATTTATCGCCAAACTTGACGGATTGAGTTACGCAGCAGTCATAGAAGCTTTACAAAATGCTGGTGTGGGTTCAATGCCAGGAACCGCAGCAGAAATACTAGATGATAAGGTCAGACGTATTCTTTGTCCAGAAAAAACCAACACAGCAACTTGGTTAGAAATTGTTAGCACTGCTCATAAATTAGGTTTACCTACAACCAGCACCATGTTATCGGGACATATCGAAACTATAGAACAACAGATTGGACATCTAGAAAAATTACGAAACCTACAAAAAATAGCTGTTGAGAAAGCTTATCCGGCTCGGATAACGGAATTTATTTTGCTACCATTTGTCGGTCAAGAAGCACCGAAACCTTTACGTAGTCGTGTCGGACGCGACCAGCCAGAGTTAAATTCATCACTTTTACTTACTGCTGTAGCCAGAATTTACTTAGGTAACTGGATATCGAACCATCAACCTAGTTGGGTAAAGCTGGGAATTGAAGGAGCAGCCAAAGCTTTAAATTGTGGCTGTAACGATATCGGCGGTACGTTAATGGAAGAGCATATTACCACAATGGCTGGTGCTGTAGGCGGAACCTGCATGTCCGTCTCAACTTTACAGAATACTATTACTTCTTTGGGAAGACCATATCAGCAGCGGAATACGTTGTATGAGAAAGCAAAAGAGTTAGGAGTGAGGAGTTAAGTCCGATAGAAATATCAAGACTGATAACTGATAACTGTTCACTGCTCACTGTTCACTGCTTCATGCTTATTGACCGAATGATCCCTAGGATACAAATACAAGATACGATAGACATTGATTTAAGTATTTGTTCACAAACAATGCATATGAAACGCTATTGGTCAGGTTTACTTGCTTTAGTATTAGTTGTAGTCATAGGTTTAACCGGATGTTCTGGTAGCCCAGGTCAACTAACTGGAGATTATCGCCAAGATACTCTAAATATAGTCAGCGCATTAAGAGAAGCCTTAGATGCACCAGATGATGCTCCAAATAAAGCAGCAGTTCAAGCAGAAGCTCGTAAACAAATTAACGAATTTGCCGCTCGCTATCAGCGAAATTCATCTGTATCGGGTCTAAGCTCTTTCACAACAATGCGAACTGCTCTCAATTCTCTAGCAGGACATTACAGTTCTTACCCAAATCGTCCCGTACCTGAAAAGCTAAAAAATCGTTTGGAAAAAGAATTTACACAAGTAGAAACAGCCCTAAGACGTGGTTCTTAGTTTCTGTATAAATTTATTTGTTAACGGTTAGTAGTTGAAATTAAAACAATTGCTAACCTTAACAGAAAATTAATTTTTATTAATTACCGTCAAATTTAATGAAAGTTTAATTATTTCTGATTTATTATCGATTATTTCTTATTGGCATTCGATAAAAGCTTTTAATAAAAACTGCGGTGAGTTTAAATAATTATCACGATTTTATATACATGACATAGTATAAACGCGATTCACAAAAGTCTATTGTCTACAGTTTGATTAGACCCATGTTTAGCTAAAATACAAATATTATAGTACATTCGTTTTTATTTTAAACCTCAATGTCCCATGTCTGGTCAATTCTATTAGTCAGATAAAAATATAACAGCAGACTTAATTTTTAATTTATCAAGTGTAAAATCTGGCTGTAGATATCACTGTATCTGCTAGCAACAGCAAAACAAACATGTCATTGTTTGAATTAGGCAATATTGACATTTTAAATAAAATCGAATATTGATATACAGCAACAGAAATAGGAATTATAAAGTCTTTAAAATATAGGCTTCAAAGCTCCTATCGCGAAATTATGTAATAAAATACACGTTACCTGATAGAAGTGTATTGGGGTTGGTTACTTTTTGATTATTTTTTTTATTCTATAAGTGAGTATGTCTAAGCGTGCCTTGAATGTCACAAAGCCAGAGTTAATTTTACGACAACTGTTTGCAGTAATTTTCAGTACGACTCTGTTTCTTCCCTACCTTAAAAGTCAGCCAGCAAGCGCACAAGTAACCAGATATTGCCATATATCATCTAGCGCAGCTAAGAAAAAAGAAAAGTTGCGTTTGTCAGCACAAAAAGGTAATCAAAAGGCAGCAAATAGTTACCGACAAATAGTAAGACAGCACTCACAAGCTGTAAATGACTGTCGCAGACGTACTTGGCCTCAAGTCCAAGCAGTCTGGTTGCGCTTGTATCCCTGTGATGTCAGAGCAGGAGCGCTTGACAAAATAATGGACAACGTTGTCAATAAAGGTTACAACCAAGTTTATGTCGAAACTTTTTACGATGGGCGAGTATTGTTACCGAAAAACTCGAATCGTACAGTATGGCCTTCTGTAATTCGTGGTAAAGGTCAAGAAAATACTGATTTATTGGCGCAAAGTATTCAAAAAGGTCGCGAGCGTGGTCTTAAAGTATACTCTTGGATGTTTACCACTAATTTCGGCTACACCTACGCTCGACGGAAAGACAGAGAAGAGGCGATCGCCAGAAATGGAAAAGGTCAAACAAGCCTCTATGTGGTCGATAACGGCTCTCAAGTATTTGTTGACCCTTACAACTTACAAGCTAAGCGTGACTATTATCAAATGGTCACAGAAGTAATGCGCCGTCGTCCGGATGGTATTTTATTTGACTACGTGCGCTATCCACGTCAAGCAGGTAAAAATTCTATTGCAAGTAGAGTTACAGATTTGTGGTTGTACAGCAAAGCTACTCAACAAGCATTATTTCAACGAGCGTTGAACAACAAAGGATTGGGGTTAATTCGGCTATTTTTGAGCAAGGGATATGTCACATCATCAGATATAGCTAAACTTGACGAACAGTATCCTCAGGAAGGAGAACCCTTATGGCAAGGTCGTACTCCACCTATTGAACAAAAAGCACTTAGCTCTCCACAAGAAAGACAACCTTTACTGCAATCAGAATTATGGCAACTCTCAGTTGCTCATGCGATGCAAGGTATCCTGGATTTTGTCGCACTCGCAGCTTATCCAGCCCAGCAAATAGGAGTTCCCGCAGGAGTAGTATTTTTCCCTGGTGGAAATAAAACAGTAGGAAAAGGCTATGATTCACGTTTACAACCTTGGGATAGATTTCCCAATTCCTTAGAATGGCATCCGATGGCTTATGGAAAATGCGGTACTAGTAAATGTATTGTTTCTCAGGTAAAGCGGGTAGTAAACACAGCTAAACCTGGAACCCAGGTAATTCCAGCCTTGGCAGGTGCTTGGGGTAAATCTGTCAGCAATCGTCCACCTTTGGAAAAACAGATGCAAGCTTTAAGTCAATATAAACCATACATCAAAGGAATTAGCCATTTTGCTTACTCTTGGCAAAATCCCAAAGATGATAACGATAGAAAATTCTGTCGAGTACGTTAATAAATTTAGGAGTTAGGAGTTAGGAGTTAGGAGTTAGGAGTTAGGAGTTAGGAGTTAGGAGTTATTACTTATTAATTATTAATTTCCCTCACTCTCTCCCTCTCTCCCTCTCTCCTTGTCTCCCCAACTCCTATTCCTTATAATTACAAATTCTGTGGCTGTAACTTCAAATATTCAATAAAATCTAAAAGTTCTGCATCATTTAGTTGTTGACGCGAACGTTTTTGATATCTTTGCTGTAAATACTCTCTTCCTTGCTCAGTAGTCCAATTTAAAAGACTCAAATATTTATCGGATTGAGCAATTAAATTTTCGCGCAGTTGAGCTGTTGTGAACTTCGCAACAGATGGTGTTTTATGATTAATTTTTAAACTGATATTTTGCCCTAAAACTTGCCAGTTAATTTCTTTATGTTCCTCCCAATTTACATCTATACTCCTATAAGTTGCTGGATTGTAAACTTTACAAAAGACAATTTTTTTCTCCCCGGGTTCAACTGTAATCGTCAGTGGTTGCTGTAATTCTTCAGCACTGAGTTTATCCAAAGACAACAGCAAACCCTTGGAAAAGTAAGAATCGCTTCCCGAACGCACAACATAAGGTTTATCTGCAAGAATATGTAAATCAGTTTTTTTTGTTTCTCCAAATGAAGTTTCTACTTTTTTATTAGCCTCGATTCCAGTGATAATCCCAGTCAAAGCTTTATCGTAAATTGGAATTTGCTTTGTTTCTTCCGAAAGCGTATACCAGCAGTAATCATTTTCTCTGCTCACAAAAATATACTGCAATCTTGGAATTGGACCAAAACCTAATTTGATATCCATGTTTATATCCATATTTGTGTAAATGCTTTTATCAATGTTTTTGACAATCTGCTATCGTGCTGCTTTATATATAATTCCCTCAATAGCCTCTGAATCACCATCAGCGAAGATATTTCAGGCAATTAGATAAGATAGTTAAGACCCGACTCATCTATTTTAGTACATATATATTATAGACAGATAATCAATAGTAAACCCTCCGTCAATTGGAGGGTCAAATCATTTATAAATTTTAAAAGTGACCTTAACTACCCAGGAAATAGTTCATATTGATTTGAATATTAGTTCTTGAACCGACTACGAATACAGCCGAATCGCCAAACTTAGGAGGACCAGTAATAATTCGAGGATTGCGAGAAAATCCAAAACCTTCTTTGGGAATACCTAAAGCATTTGTATTCAGCTTACCGTCGCTATTTTTATCGTGAAACATTGCTACAGCATAAGTACCTGCTTTTAAAGAAGGAATATTTAATTTTACGTTGCCATTTTTAAGCTTGACGCATTGTGCTTTAATAGCACGCTTATTATTACTAGGAAAACCGCGACTACTGGAAAATAAACTGAAACAAACTTGTCCTTTTTTGTTGTTCAACCCTTTAACAGTCACTGAAAGATTACTATTTACATTACCTTCAGCGCTGGGTAAAAATGCTAAATTTCCAATCACACTTAGAAGTGCAATACCCACTTGGAACTTATTCTTTAGTAAACTCATAGAAATAGCAACCGAAACAAACTCTTACAGAATAAAGCAAATAATTTACCTTATAAATTTACTAGTACACAATGTTACGGCTACAATCAGTGAGTTTTACAATGTAGTCTAGTTTTGCTTTTAACGCAAATTATCTGGGTCTATACCCATCGATTTTAATTTTTCAGCAAGTAATTGCGCTCGACTTTCCGCTTCTTGACGGCGTTCTTCAGCTTCAGTAATTCGTTCTTCAGGAGTAAAATATCTTTTTCCTGATTCGTTATACCAATACATCCATTCTCGGGTAATACCTTGATAAGTTCCTCTTTCGCAGCCAATTCCTAAACCAATCTCTGACAACCAAACGGGATTCCCAGATTGCAATATATATTCACCATTCACCAACTTATAAACTTCCAAAGGTGGTTTGCGACGACGATGGGGATTGTACACCACATAATATAAGATTTCTAGCTCGGCATAAAATTCTTTCTTGCTGCTGTATTCCCCTCGATAGGTTTGGGAAACAACTTCTAAAACCATAGTTGGAAGTTTCTGCTCTTCCCAAAGTACATAACTTAAGCGTAAAATTTCATCAATAAAACGCTCAACACCCAAACTTAAAAAGCCATCGGGGACAATAGCGGGTTTTTTCGGGTCGTAATAAATTCCCATATCCACACCAAAAAACCAATCCCAACGCTCAGCCCATATTAAAGCGAGTATAGCTTTGAGCAAACCAGGAATTAAATCTTGTAATTCATTATCCACAGGTGTTTCGTCAGAATCTGGTAATTCTTCAGAAGAAGGTAAGCAGTGTAACGGGTTGTAGTTTATCACGGGAGGTTTACCACAATTGATGCGCTATAGATATTTTAGTTAATTAATCACAATTACATTTGAAGCAGATTTTATTTATTTTCTTCTATTGGTTTTGGCTCCCAGCTATGCTGTTTTTTTACGAGAGATTTCTTAACCTTTGATGTATCAATTTCAGGCATATTTAACTCTACTAATTCTACAGTTTCAGATACCAGTTCCTTTAATTGGCTAGTAGTAGATAAAGGTGCTTGATGGAAAATAGCTTCTAATCGCTCATATAGATTTTGAGGAGCAATATTCATTTTTTCGATAAACTTTTTCATGCGTTTCAACTGAAAAGTCGTATAGTATAAACGATTCAATCCTGCTAGAATACCGAGAATATTCTGTCCTGCTTCCAAACGTATTTGATGCTGAAAAAGTGTCGTATCTCTTGCAGCTAACTCTTCTTGCAAAGCCCAAATCGTAACAAAATTTAAATATTTTTCTACCATCGCTCGTGCTAGAGAATCTGGGTAGTTAGCAACTTGCTTCTTCCATTGTGAAATTAAATCCTCACCGTACAAAGGAATACAGTCAAGCATTCCCGAAAGAGCTTTTTGTAATGGAGAAGTATATAGCTGTTGTAATATCCTTGCCATATCTCGTTCCCAAAACGCAACAGTTAAACAACCAATCTGGAACTCTACCCCATCAATATAATAAGATTCTCCAAACCAACCGTTGCTGTAATCGTCAATAGTAAGAATAGGTTCAGAACCTTGATTTTGCTGACGAGCGAATTGCAGTTCTTCTTTAGGTGGTAAATGTTCGTAATAGATGAACATTTCTACATCCGAATAAAAATCTGCCTGTCCTGTAGCAGTAGAACCTGTAATCATTGCTGCTCTGGTTTGAGGATTTGCGATATAAGGTTTTATTTTCTGTTTTGCTAGTTCTAAAAGATATTGACTTGCTTGGTTCATAGCTGATTTATTATTGTTAATAATGTAGGGGGAACCAAACACCATTCTACCAGCGCCAACAATATCAAAATGAATAATTTCCTACGGCTTGTAGTTTAAAATATCATACTTATTAAATTCAAATAAGGAAGTTTATTTAATATGGTTGACAAAGAATTGCTAATTCAAGAAATAGAATCTTTACCTTCAGAGCTATTAACTGAAGCATTAGATTTTATTCGTTTTATTAAAATCAATCATGCCAAACGTGAGTTGGAAAATGATACTATCTCGAATTTAAACACTCAACAACAAGCAGAAAAAAATCTTTATCCATTACATAATACAGAGCCATATAGATACGATAACCCAACAGAACCCGTTGCTCTGGAAGATTGGGAATTTTTGCAATGATTGTAATTGATACACATATTTGGGTGTGGTGGGTTCAGAACGATACAACACGTCTGACAGTAAAATATCAACGATGGTTAAAAGAAAATGAAAACAACGGTATTGGTGTTAGTATCGTTTCTTGCTGGGAAGTTGCAAAATTAGTAGAAAAAGGTAGATTAACTTTACCTTTAACAATTGCTGAATGGTTGGAAATTGCTTTAGCTTATCCTGGTGTTAGATTATTAGATTTATCTTTACCAATAGTTATTGATTCAACTCAGTTAGCAGGATTTCACAGTGACCCTTTTGACCAGATGATTGTTGCTACAGCGAGATTTTATAATTCTCCTTTGTTAACTGCTGATGCGAAAATTCTTGCTTATTCGAGTGTCAAAACGTTGAAGTGAGAATTTTAACAGCAAACAATAAAATGTAAGGTGGTGACGCTACAAACTTTTTAGATTAAATCTTAAATTTATTGAAGCGTCATGCACCAATGATATTTAAATTTACTAAATCAAAATTCCCATACGTGTTCGGGATTATTAAGTGCAACGCGAACGTTATTTAAATCAGCAAGGTCTTTAAAAGGACTAGATTTAGCAATTTCTGTAATTGAATTTAAAGCCAGAGCTAATTGTTCGTTATCACCTGATACAAGAGCATTATCAACTACGGCAAATAAAGCGCGAAAATTTTCGGCTCTTTCGTCAAAAGAACGCTCAAGGTATGTTATTAATAAATCCCGTTGAGCATTAATTTTAGTAATTGCTTCTTTTTCCCAAGCTTCAATATCGCGGCGTTTAGTACGCTCTTGTTCTGCAATTGTAAGGTATTGTGTATAAGCTGAAACCATTTGTTGAAGAGATTCAGCAGGGTTTATATTTTGTAGTCCAAAGTTTTTAATTTTTTTGAATGACATATTTAATAACCTCACAGACTGCAGTATTTAGCTGTAATTGTCGCAGTTGCAGGATTAAGCTCTCCTTCACTATCAAAAACAGGAGTTTTCATAATTTCTGAAATTGCCTTTATTAGTAGCGCTACCTGTTGAAATTTATCTGCGTCCCGATTTTTATCAAAAAACGGTAGAGATTCAAGTTCATTAAGTCCATCAGTTGCTCGTTCATTAAGAGATTTAAGTAAATATCCCAATTCATAAATCCGCTGTTTTACTTGTTCTAAAAAATCACTAACTCCATCAATTTCAGCAGTTGCTTTGTTAACTTTCGCTTCATATTCTCGTGCTTTCGTTAAAGCTTTTTCTCCCTGACTGGCAAATACAAAGCCACCAATCATTAAAGCAGGACCGACAGTAATTCCACCTAATACAATAGAACCAACAAACATACCACCGCCACCAGCAGCGAGCGAACCACCACCTAACCATGCAAGAGTCGCATTCGTTGCAGCAGCACCACTTAAACCTGAGATAGCAGTTCCCGTACTAGCGACTCCGAAGGAAGTAGCAAGGCTCATTGCACCACCGTATCCAGCGGCTGCACCTCCGACAGCTTTAATACCTCCTTGGAAAAATTGTTCAGCTTCAATTGTTGCTGTTTTATATTCGTTGATTTGCTTAACTGAAATTCCATCAAGCCCAGCTAAAAATTTCTTTTGACTTTGTTTGGTATCGCCAATATTGTTTTCAATAAAGTCAACAAAACGTCCGATTGTATCAATCATGACGTTCATCTGAAATTCACCATAATATTCTGCTAACTGATTAGTTTCTTCTTTTTGTGAATTCAAATAGTAAATAGCATCCTCATAATCTCTTTGAGCATTTTCACCAATTTTCTTAGCTTCATCCATATCGGCTTTACCTGAAATACCTGCCCCGACACCCAAAGCACCAGTAGCCAAAGCAGCTGCACCCAATATTAGTGGAATCATAAATTGCTCCTGATTAAAATTAGTTTTGAGAAACGGTTATTTAAAGTTTTTCTACGATGGTAGATTAACCTTGTATTTAAAGTTCCCAAATCAACTAACTAATAAACATTTTTCAAAAGTATTAATTTAAAAGTTAAATAAAGAAATCGAATCTACTCAAGTGTTGAAAAAAAATGCTGTGTGTGATTGTTAACGTTCTCAGTATTCTGCTATGTAAAATTACTCTCTCTTCCTTTCTTCTCTGTGCGTTCTCTGCGCTCTCTACGGTTTTTTTATCAGTAATTTTTAGTAAATTACACAAATGAAATAATTAATAAATCATACATTACGATAGTTACAGCTATAGCTGGTGCGTGACGGCAATATCTACTTGTTTAATTAGGCTTAGTAATTAATCGCAGCCGTCACAGCACCCTACAATAAATATGTATTAAATTAGCCAGTGAAGATAAGCTTTGTATTTGTAGTTCCAGGTTTATAAATTATGGTAATTATTGATTATTTTTCAGCTTTATCATCACAAACAAATAAAAAAAGAACGGGCAAAAAACCCGTCCTCTTATTAATTTCTAATTAATAATTACTCAACTTAGAGAATTAACTACCAATTTCCGGCGCATTCATAGAAACCGCAGGAACTTTTTGCTGAGCTAAACTTGGCACTGAATCGCGCAATCTTTCTGTCAATTGAATTGTTGTCGAGTCGTAAATCTGAGTCAAAATTTTGGGATACAAACCAATCCCAATAATTGGAATCAACAAACAAGCAACAATGAATATTTCGCGGGGTTCGGCATCAATTAATTTCTGAGTAGAAGTTAACTCTTTGTTTTCTTCCCCGTAGAAAATCTCCCGCAACATTGATAACAAATAAATCGGTGTCAAAATAACACCAACTGCCATCAAGAACACCACAAATATCTTGAAGGTGTTGTTATAAGCATCGCTGGTCGCAAAACCAACAAATATCATTAACTCTGCTACAAAACCGCTCATTCCTGGCAATGCTAAGGAAGCCATAGAACAAGTGGTAAACATAGCAAAGATTTTACCCATTTTTTGACCAACACCGCCCATTTCATCGAGCATTAAGGTGTGGGTTCTATCGTAAGTCGCACCAACTAAGAAGAACAAACTTGCTCCAATTAATCCGTGAGAAACCATTTGCAGTACTGCTCCGCTCAAACCTAAATCGGTGAAGGAAGCAATACCAATCAACACAAAACCCATGTGGGAAATTGAAGAGTAGGCGATTTTCCGTTTCAGGTTGCGTTGAGCAAAAGATGTCAAGGCGGCGTAAATAATATTTACAACACCCAAAATTACTAAAGCTGGCGCAAAATAAGCGTGTGCATTGGGAAGCATTTGAGCATTCATCCGAATCAACGCATAACCGCCCATTTTTAACAAAATCCCTGCTAGCAACATATGTACGGGGGCTGTAGCTTCACCGTGAGCATCTGGTAGCCAGGTATGCAGGGGAATGATGGGTAATTTGACGGCATAAGCTATCAAGAAACCAGCATACAGCCCAAGTTCCATTTTGATAGGAAAATCTTTTGCGGCTAAGGTTGCCATATCAAAGGTAACGGTATCGCCGTAAAATGCCATTGCCAGGGATGCAAGCAAGATAAATAACGAACCACCAGCGGTATACAAAATAAACTTAGTGGCTGCATAATGCCGCTTTTTACCTCCCCAAATTGACAATAGGAGGTAAACCGGTATTAATTCGAGTTCCCACACTAGGAAAAATAACAGCATATCTTGAACTGCAAATACAGCAATTTGTGCGCCGTACATTGCTAGTATCAAAAAATAAAATAGCTTGGGTTTAAAAGTTACCGGCCAAGCAGCTAAAACCGCCAGCGTAGTAATGAATCCGGTCAAAAGAATTAGGGGCATTGATAAACCATCTGCCCCTACCGACCAATTTAAACCCAATTGGGGAACCCATTCATAACTCTCCACCAATTGCAAGTCAGGATTTGAGAAGTCGTACTGGGTATAAAAAGCGGTAACAATCAGCGCAAAGTCTATCAAACCTACTATAAGAGCAAACCAGCGTACTGTTTTACCGTCTTTATCAGGAATGATAGGAACCAGCAGCGACGCTGCTATTGGCAACAAAATAATGGTTGTTAGCCAAGGAAAATTAGCTATATTCATCTCTTTTCGTTAGGAAGGAATAATAAATTTTGGCTATCAACTACTAGCTATTAAGTAGCAGTTTTTTTTTGATTTGGTCGGAATATTCCGCTTGATTTAACAAAAATTGAAAGTAGGTAGTGGGTAATTGGTAATTGGTAATTGGTAATTGGTAATTGGTGATTGGTAATTGGTAATTGGTAATTGGTAATTGGTGATTGGGTAATAGGTAATTATCTCCTTGTCTCCCCATCTCCGCATCTCCTTATTCCCGTAACCTCAAAAAGATGAAGGCAGAGAAACTAATTTATCTGCCTTCATCTTCATTAACCTAATTCTTCAGTCTACGGGTATTTCAAATGCAAAATAACTGCTTCACCTGTAGAAACGTAACACATTAAATTTGTTGTTCAGGTAACACCAAAGACAATTACCAAGCCCAAAACGGCTCCGAAGATAATCAGAGCATAGAGTTGAGCGCGTCCGGTTTCTATATACTTGAGACTTTCACCGCTGAAAAGTGTGAAAATACCCGTGAGGTTAACAGCACCATCAACAACTCGGAAGTCTACTTCCAATACTTGTCTGGCTAAACGACGCAAGCCGAGAACAAATACCCGGTGGTAAATATCATCGAAGTACCATTTGTTGAGAGATAGGTTGTAAAGCGATGGAAATTTGGCTGCAATGGCTGCTGGGTCGATTTTTTTGGCTCGGTACATCAACACTGCCAAAATAATTCCCGAAACGGCTATCGCAACGGAAATTCCTGCCATTGTATAAAACTCAGTGGCATCGAATTCCGCAGTTTTTTCCATCACTTCAGCCAAAGTTTCGCTGGGTGGATAAATAAACTCCTCAAAATAGTTTTTATAAGGAGTTCCTACCAAACCAATTAGCATTGAGGGAATTGCTAAAACCGCTAAAGGTAAAGTCATCGTCCATGGAGACTCATGGGGTGTATCGCTGTGTCCGTGACTGTCATCATGGTCATCGTGACCTTCAGCTAATTCTCCCTGCTTCATGGCTCCAGGACCAAAGTTGGTAGCTGCTGCTGGTTGAGTTAACTGCTGCAAAATACTCTCATCTTTACCCCGGAATTGACCTTCAAATGTCATGAAATACATTCTAAACATGTAGAAAGCGGTAATTCCGGCAGTTAACCAACCTACGAACCATAAAAATGGGTTAACGGCAAAAGCAGAACCAAGAATTTCGTCTTTTGACCAGAAACCAGCAAAAGGTGGAATACCCGAAATTGCCAAGCAACCAATCAAAAAGGTAATTGCGGTAACTGGCATATATTTCCGCAGTCCGCCCATTGCTCGCATATCCTGCGCTACAACTGGGTCGTGACCTACTACTCCTTCCATTCCGTGAATTACCGAACCGGAACCAAGGAATAGCATAGCTTTAAAGTAAGCGTGGGTCATCAAATGGAAAAAACCTGCGGTATAAGCACCTACTCCCATCGCCAAAACCATATACCCAAGCTGGGAAATGGTTGAATAAGCCAAACCTTTTTTAATATCGTTTTGGGTTATAGCAATTGTGGCTCCCATAAACGCTGTAAAAGCTCCGACATAAGCAATGACGTTCATTGCTGCCGGAACGTGTTCAAATACCGGATACATCCGAGCAATTAAGAAAACTCCTGCTGCTACCATTGTCGCCGCGTGAATCAAGGCTGAAATGGGCGTAGGACCTTCCATTGCATCGGGAAGCCAAACGTGGAGAGGAAACTGAGCCGACTTAGCCACTGGACCAAGAAAAACTAGAATTGCGAATAAAATGGCAAGAACATTGCTTAAAGAACCAGTTTGTACTAGTTCTGCTAAACGCTCACCCATTACCTCGAACTCGAAGCTTCCGGTCGCCCAAAAAAGTCCTAAAATACCCAACAATAAACCAAAGTCACCAACTCGGTTGGTCACAAAAGCCTTTTGGGCTGCATCTGCTGCTGATTTGCGGTCGTACCAGAAGCCAACCAGCAAGTAGGAACACATCCCAACCAGTTCCCAGAATATATAGATTTGTACCAGGTTAGGACTAACTACCAAACCCAACATTGAGGAGCCGAACAAACTTAAATAGGCGTAAAACCTCACGTAGCCTGGGTCATGAGACATGTAGCCATCGGTGTATATCATCACCAATACGGCTACGCTGGTCACAATTGCCAACATTACAGCTGTGAGGTGGTCAACAGTGTAGCCCATAGTTAAATGAAAGCTACCTGCTGAAGCCCATTCCAAAGTGCGTGTATAAGTCGGATGTCCTTGGATTTGGCTCCACAACAAACTAAACGACAGCCCCATTGCTGCTGCCATTAAAGAAATTATTAATACGGCGTTTAGCTGTCGTAGGCGGTTAGTCACCTGATTAAACGAGATTAAGCCCAAGCCTACCAGCATCGCTCCTAAAAGCGGTAAAACTGGAATCAGCCAAGCATATTGATAGATTACTTCCATCACTGATGCCTACTTTTAGTATTCTTCACTCTAAATTAGAACATTGCTACGAAGCAGAAAATGTTTCACTGCGACAGAGACTCTTCTCTATCTTTCGTAAATTACCCATTTGCGCCGCAATTGTCCCGGTCGAAACTGTTAACAATTGTGACACAGACAATTTCAGATAAAATACCTCACCCGGTAATATTTGGGTGAGGTGATTGAAAATAACTTGGTTCTATGGCTAATTTTCGCCCACAGTCATCATCGTCCGCTAATTAGCTATAGCTGTTGATACGTAAAACTTTTAAGCTAAGCCAACTCTGTAGATTAACCAGAAATGTATAGTCATTTGTAGCGCAGTTTATAAGAAAGTTTTTTACTTTTCTTAAGCAATCAAATCAATGAAAAATTTTCCGACCAAATTTCCAACTAAAACTAAAATTTCCGAAAATCTTCGTTATTTCGATTTGGATGCTAAACTATCCGCTGACTAATAATTTGACTAATAACTACAAATTACACTCCTGTGCGAGTAAGCTGTGATTCAGCATTCAGACTAATCTCAGCCGCATAATTTTTGGGTAAGTTGGTGTAGCAATATTTAATCTCAGTCAAAGCTGCAAATAAATCTTCTCTACCGCTAAAACCTTCCAAACGCTTTCTCACTATGCCGTTTTCAATCAACAGCAAAGTTGGAAGACTTGTTAGCCTATAAGTGGTAGAAAGTTTAAAATTATTGTCAGCATTGACTTCAACTAATTTAATTTCTTCGCCACACTGAGATTTAAATTGCAATAATAAAGGTTTTATGATGCGACATAAGCCACACCAAGGTGCTTCAAAATTAACTAAAACTGGAACTTCAGATTCTAAAACTTCTTTTGTAAATGTCCGTTCATTAACCGACAACACCATGATGCCTCTTGAACTTAATGGTTTTCATTTTAAACGTAGGAATTTAATACGCACAGTCTCCGCTGAGATAGGAGCTTTATCTTTTAAGGTGAAACCAACTTGCTTAACCTAAAATTACTAGCACCATCATCACTGGCTGCAATCGCATATGTAATTATACATAGCAATCGCTAATCTTTTTTATACTTTCATAGTCTTAAATCATGATTATTAACCATTATTATTATCTACGTTCCTACACAGCGTTTTTGTTATGTAGTCATGACAAACTACTTGCTGTTTGAATTTTCTACTTTCGATTAAAGCTGTCGCCATATAATATAACCTCCTCAAAACAAAACCAGCTTCCCTCACGACCAACTACATACCATTAAATCTCTACTTTCCCAAAAAAACACCCCTTAAGGCAGAGCCTGACATTTAAGGGGCAGGTCACCATTATTTCTAAATTCGCAATACTCTAGGATGAGCGCTTATTTTAAAACCTACTTTTTACGGAAATTGTAACTCCTTAACCAGAACCAGAAGCATGGAGGGTAAGCTCAATAAAAGCTGATGCTAAATACGACAAAGTACATTAACAAGGTCTATTGCCTTATTGCCCAGAGATATTTTAATTCCTTTAGAGATGGCTGTTTGAATTTATCCTGCATTGAATTGCTAAAAACTTATGACTCTTGATTTAATATCTTGAAGCTCCAAACTTTATTGCCTTCTGTGTTTAAGTCGGAGTCAGTTTACCATTCTATCTTACTAGTTAAATTAATCAGAAAGGGGTGAGACCACCAAAAAAAAAGTACAAAGCCAGCAATTCCGAGATAAGCAGGGCGGATAAATTCCTTACCTTTGATAGATTGACGACCATCAAAAATTGCGGCAAAAGGAATAATGCTAGTGCGTTGTTTGACTTTTTCAAAAGCTTCACCATATCGGGAATGTAAACGGCGGTCGCCATGCCATACAGCAAATAAATGGTGCCCTATTAAGCCGATAGAAGTAATTAATGTAAAAGTAGTACCTATCCACAAAGTATGAGCAACACACCAAATAATTTGTCCTACCATTTGTGGATGACGGGTAATACGAATAATTCCAGTTTCATACATATGAACTTCTGGCTTGGAGATAGCAGCAACTTCCAGTAGATTAAATGTAGAAGGATACAAAAATACAAAAGAGATTGCCGATAATACCCAGACTAAATTCTGTATTCCTGGCACATTTTGTACCTGCCACAGTTGCAAGCCGTCATAGCGATGGTTAAAAAAGTAAACAATTAATATTACAGCTAATACCAAGCTGACAAGTGCAAATAAAATCCGATAAAGCCTTGCTCCGATGAGCTTTTCCGCTTTTTCTCGCAAGGCTGCTCCTCCACTGTGAGCAATTGCAAAAGTTAATAATAGCCCCAGCATGACACAATGAGTGGAGGTGAACCAACTCGGCACAATAGTATACATAGATAAACCAAGAATGCAGACAATTAAATCTAGTACAACCAATACCATATTCCTTTTTCTGAAGGTATTTTGGTTAAGTTGTTGAGAAATCTGTCTTTTTCCGGTCACAATTCTTCTATGAAAAATAAAGCAAAATTCCTACATTGGGTTTTAAGACTCGGACAGTAGTTTGGTCATCATCTAAAACAATGCAGCTTGTAAAAAAAGCTGGCTCTATTTTTTTGAGTAGGTCAGTAATGCCGCTCGTCGTTTAATACACATTGTTATCATTCATGTCTTGCCAAAATAACGATTAGAAAGCCCAAATGTCACAAATATTACTCATGCAAAAATTCGTGGGTTGAACCTTATGTCTGACCTTCCTTTTACTTTAGATCAGTTACGAATACTCAAAGCAATTGCCGCAGAAGGCAGTTTTAAGCGTGCTGCTGACAGCCTTTACGTCTCCCAGCCTGCGGTAAGCTTGCAAGTGCAAAACTTAGAAAGACAGTTGGATGTGCCTTTATTTGACCGTGGAGGTCGTCGGGCACAGTTGACTGAAGCTGGGCACTTACTTCTGAGTTATGGGGAAAAAATTCTTGGTTTGTGCCAAGAAACTTGTCGCGCTATCGAGGATTTGCAAAATCTTCAAGGGGGTACTTTAATTGTTGGTGCTTCTCAAACTACGGGGACTTATCTGTTACCTCGGATGATTGGCATGTTCCGACAGAAATACCCAGATGTAGCGGTGCAATTACACGTTCATTCCACTCGTCGCACAGCCTGGAGTGTAGTCAACGGACAAGTGGATTTGGCAATTATCGGTGGTGAGATTCCTGGTGAATTAACGGATTCACTAGAAAAGATTCCTTATGCTGAAGATGAATTGGCATTAATCTTACCCGCATCCCATCAATTCACTAAACTCGAAAGCATCCAAAAAGAAGACTTATATAAGTTGCAATTCATTGCTTTAGATTCGCAATCTACTATCCGCAAAGTAATAGACCAAGTACTAACACGTCACGATATCGATACGCGACGTTTAAGAATTGAAATGGAACTCAATTCTATTGAAGCAATTAAGAATGCCGTACAATCCTCTTTAGGGGCTGCTTTTGTTTCAACTAGCGCTATTGCTAAAGAGCAGCAGATGGGAATGCTTCACTTTACTAAGATTGATAACGTGGTCGTGAAGCGGACGCTGTGGTTGATTTTTAATCCCAATCGCTACAGGTCTAAAGCTGCTGAAGCTTTCAGCCGAGAAATACTGCCTCAATTTGCTGCACCAGGGTGGCACATAGATATGTTAAAATCATCACATTCTTCCTTGTCAGTAAATGGATTAGAAGTACAGGCATCCAACTTTAAAGAAAGTTAAAGTGGTGTTAAAAGTTTTTTGTCATAGTAATAACTGCGAACATGGTACCGAATTTATTAGTAAGACAAAAATAAGTATACGTATACGCCTGCTCAACTATTAACCCTTGTTAAGTTGATGTAGGATGTGTAAATATTTCTGTCGGACTACTTAAAGCCGGACTTCACCGTTCGCAATTTCAGACAAATTGCTAGTGACTTGTGACCAACAATGGAAATTTACTGTACTCGTCCTCAGTGTCCCCGTCCGCAGAACCATTTTGTAGATTTAGATGATAGTGCAACCCTGAGAACCGCACAACAAAAGTACTGTAGTGCTTGTGGTATGCCTTTAATCTTAGCGGGACGTTATTTACCTATAAAGCTGCTTGGAAGAGGAGGTTTCGGAGCAGCATTTTTATCGCGCGACCGCTATACTCCAGGTATGCGTGAATGCGTTGTCAAGCAATTCCTGCCAGCAACAGATTTAAGTCCAACTCAATTACAACTAGCGCAAGATTTATTTGAAAGAGAAGCAGTCGTTTTAGAGGAAATTGGCTCGCAACACGACCAAATTCCTGATTTGTTTGCTTTTTTTCCTGTTATAGTTGCTGGTTTACAATCACAGCAGCAAGACCAATTTTTCTATTTAGTACAGGAATATATTGATGGAGCAAACCTGGAAGAAGAATTAGTCAGCAGGGGGGAATTCTCCGAGTCAGAAGTATTGTTCATAATGCACTCAATTCTCCCGGTATTACAATTTGTTCACGATAAAAATATTATCCATCGAGACATTAAACCTTCTAACATAATGCGCCATCGGAACGGTAAACTTTTCCTACTGGATTTTGGTGCAGTCAAACAAGTGACAAACAGCCCCACTGGGTCTGGTAATTCTTCAACAGGAATATATTCTTTGGGGTTTGCACCACCAGAACAAATGTCTGGAGGTCAGGTATTCCCTTCTACAGATTTATATGCTCTAGCAGTAACTATTATTCTGTTGTTAACCGGACAAAAGGATACAAGTAAACTATTTGATGCTTACAGTAACCAGATACAATGGCGAGACAAAGTAAGTATTAGTTCTCATGTTGCCGAAATTCTAGATAAAATGCTGCTTAGTGCCCCAAATCAACGCTTTCAATCAGCGGAAGAGGTTTTGATTGCACTTGATGAGTCAGCACAACCTCTACCCGACACTTCTATAAGTAGCCATCAGCCCCAAGCTATATCGCAACCAGCACCTCCACCTCTTCCAAAACCATCAACTACTAGCTCAGGTGTACCAAAGTTTTCAACATTGGAATTATTAGCTGGTTCAGCTTTTAGTGGGTTTGAAGGTGCTTTGATTTCTATAGCTTTTTTTAGCTTACTTAAGTCACCTCCTGTTACTTTTATTGTTTGTACTGTAGTGTTAGGAATAGTAATTTTTGCTCAAACGAGAAGATGGATTGAAAAGTGGGATTTAGTAATCATTCCTGCCATCTCTTTGTTAATTATGTTTTTCCTTAACCCTCTGAGGAGCGGACTTGCTATTCAAGAAATAATGTTTTTATCTTTAGCTGCGAGCTTAATTGCTGTTGCTTTCACATCACTATTTCGCCTTGTCTATAAAGCATTATCTTCAATAATTTAACTATTCTTAAACGCTTGTTAACTTTTAATTAAACTTAGACACCTAATTCTGCTTAAATATTAGTTAGATATGATTAAAATATTATTCAAATATAAATTTTTATGAAATAGTTTGTAGTTATCAATTATGATTAACGATTAACTAATGTACTCTAGCTAACATGAAAAAATATTTTAAATTTAATTAGTTGCAAAATTTGTTCTTGAATGGGGATATTTTATCAAGATATATTGCAATTAATTTAAATATTGTAGTTTGCTAAGATTTTTTAGTCGAAAATTACAATTATTTAAACTAGGACTTTATTGCAATCTGAGAAAGTTAGATATTGGAGTTATAGCTCAAGTACCCAACAGCAACCTGGTATACAGATAAATATTTGTATTCGCTGTGAGGCGATTATAAGTATATAAATTCTGTAGATTATTTCTCAAATTATATTCATTGGAGCATCTATTACTAGTTAAATTTAACTCTATTAAAAACAGTTCCAATAGGGTTAAATCATTATTCTCTTTTATTCTCAATAACTACATCTATGGCGCAAAAAAACGAGACACCGATTTTAGTTCTAGCCCTGCTAATTACTCTCGGTTTAGTAGGTGGAGTATATTGGTGGTTAGCCCGAAGCTATGATATAAATCTGAGTTCATTTGCGAATAATCAATCTCAGACAAACCAACAATCTGCCAAAATAACTTTTAACTCAGTCAAACAAGTTCCCTCTGGATTATTTAGTTATGGAGGTAGCACTACATGGGCACCTATTCGTAAAGAAGCTGATTCTGCAATCAAAACAGCTTTACCTAAATTTCAACTCCGCTACACAAATCCGACTACGGGTGCCCCTGGTTCTGGTACTGGTATCAAGATGCTGTTGAAAAATCAGCTGGCTTTTTCTCAATCTTCACGACCGGTGAAAGATAAAGAATACCAACAAGCACAACAGCGAGGTTTTCAACTTGAAGAAATCCCAGTTGCTATTGATGGTATTGCTATTGCTGTTAACCCAAGTTTAAATATACCGGGTCTTACCTTAAATCAACTAAAAGACATCTATACTGGCAAAATTACTAATTGGCAACAGGTTGGCGGGGAAAATCAAGCTATCGTACCTTATTCTAAAATCAGTGAAGGAGGTACTGTTGAATTTTTCGTAAATAACATTTTGGAAAAAGAAGAGTTCGGTCAAAATATTGAAAAAATTTCTACTACAACTGAAGGATTGAGAAAAGTTAGTCAAAACAAGGGTGGTATTTATTATGCTTCCGCACCCGAAGTTGTGGGACAGTGTGGTATTAAACCTTTGGCAATAGGAAGAACGCAGTCAAAATTAGTTTCACCTTATAAAGAGCCATACGTTCCATCAAGTGAATGTCCACAAAAACGCAATCAGTTAAATGTGGACGCTTTTAGAAGTGACGAGTACCCTATGACTAGACGTTTGTTTGTAGTAGTTAAGAAAAACGGTCAAGTTGACGAACAAGCTGGTGTTGCTTATGCCAATTTACTACTTGCAGAAGAAGGTCAACAATTAATTTCTAAAGCGGGATTCGTTAGAATCAGGTAATTTTCCATTGCAAGAAGCTAATAGTAGAATCATATTTATATTTATTGATTATATTTATTGATTCACTATTGGCTATTTATTATCGCTGTTTTAAACACTTACAATTTCTTTTCAGTTTAACCTTTTCAAACTACTCAATCAGTATGATAAAGAGAAAAAAGACAAAATATAAATAAAATATAAATAAAAAAATAAAAAACAGCTGATTATATTAAAAAGCGATTATTTATTATGTCACAGAAAAATGAAACCCCAATTCTGATTTTATCTTTATTAATTACCACTCTACTTATAGCCGGTGGATGGTGGTGGTTTAATAGAAACAGTAACTTTAATCTTAGTCTGAGCAATTCTCAACAAAATAAATCGGATTCGAGAGAATCGAATACACCTGTAGCCCCTCCAGCTTCATCATCGGGAGCGAGTGGTAGTACTTTTACTTCTGTAGAAAATGTCCCTACCGGATTGTTTAATTACGGAGGAAGTACCTCTTGGGCACCAATAAGAGAATCTATAGACAAAAAAATTCAGGAAGAACAAAACGATTTTCGCTTGCGCTACGTACAACCTTTAGACAGTACGGCTGGTTCTAGTTCTGGAATTCAAATGTTAATTAATGGTAGATTGGCTTTTGCTCAGTCTTCAAGACCATTAATAGTTTCAGAATTGAACCGTGCCAAGGAGCGCGGGTTTACTCTTCAACAAATCGCTGTAGCTATCGATGGATTAGCAGTAGCTGTCAACCCTAATATAAATGTTCCAGGAATAACCATAGACCAATTAAAGTCAATTTACAGTGGCGAAATAACTAATTGGAACCAGTTAGGTGGTGCCAATATACCAATTAAAGCTTACTCTCGCCGTACAAGCGATGGCGGTACGGTAGAACTATTTGTTCAAGATGTCCTACGCGGTCAACCGATGGCTTCAACTGTAGAGTTTGTCTCCACAACTACTCAAGCACTACGAAAAGTAGCTAGCAGTCCGGGAGGTATTTACTATGCTTCCGCCCCAGAAGTTGTTCCTCAATGTTCAATCAAACCCTTGCCGTTGGGGCGAACACAAGGGAAATACGTTGCACCCTACCAGGAACCATTCGTCCTCCCTTCTGAATGTCCTGGGTCGCGCAATAAATTGAACATTGAGGCTTTTCAATCTGGTAGTTACCCGATAACCCGAAATTTGTTTGTGGTGGTCAAACAAAACGGGCAGACCGAACAACAAGCAGGTGTTGCTTATGCTAACTTTTTACGGACTCAGCAAGGACAGGAATTAATTTCACAAGCTGGGTTTGTAAGAATCCGCTAACACCCTCGCTGCCTAAAAGCCGGAAAAGTTTAGCTGGCTTTAGAGATTGATTCTGCTGGCAAACAGATTAAATTATCCCCTTGGGTAAGGATTAGACCCCGCTGGCGCAACTTACCCATTAGGCGAGTTACGGTTACACGAGTCGAACCAATTGCACTGCCAATTTGTGCATGAGTGAGGGGGAACGGCAGACAATAGCCATGAATTACTTCGGGGTCACTTTCGCTCATCGCCGGTTCTCCGTATTCCTCAATTAATAATGTAAGGAATCCTAAGAGTCGGTCGATGGTGCGTCGCTGTCCCAAGGCACTCAACCACAGCAATTTACGCTGATGTTGGTACCTAAAGGCATCCATAACTTCGCGGCGAAAATGAGGCCAATTATCTAAATCATGCCAGTACATCCACAACACCGCTGTTTGGTCAACATGGGCGTATGACTGCAATGTGAAAGGTGATTGAGCAACAATTTCAAATGGCTGTCCCGCACCGACAAAACCCAAGAATGCTTCTTCAGGAGTTCTGTTGATTCGACGAGATGTTAATTGAGAAGCAGTGGCACTCACTTGAGCGGTTCCCACCATACGAATCGCACCCCTTTGCACCAAATACAGCAATCCAGGTCTAGCTGGAATTCGCTCATCTTTGCTAAAGGTGCGGCAGCGATAGTGTTCTTGTGCCCAATCAAGAATTCGTTGCCAAGTTAAGAATGGACGTGATGCCTCAGAAAAAGAGGATGGAGATTGCATAGGTAACAAAGAGCGTTCGGCTGAAGACAAAGACGACATAAAAAGGTGCAAGGAGTGTCTTTGTGAAAGGCCTTTCAAAGGCATAAAATCGCCCGGCCAACTATCCAAATGGTAGAAGTGATAGCTTCTACTATGATAGTTATACTTCTTACTGTACAATGTTTGTAGTAAAATTTACCCAGAATTCACTAAATTTTATGCAATTCTAATATTCTTTGACCGAATATAAAGATACGTCTAAGGACAGATGACAGAAAATCAATGTTTCTGGGTTTACAGTGTTGTCATCAGTATATTATGTGCATAAAAAGTTACTAGTAAGTAAATACACAGCAATAATCCAGCTAATACACAGTCATTTGACTGACAAAGTAAGTATTTATGCTCTGAGAAAAAAGAATAATCTGATAGAAAAAAAAGATATTCCTCTATCAAAAGACAAAAGTGATATTAGAATTTCTTATATATCAGGTGTAGCATTACAGCTCTCAACATCTCATAATTCACAGACTTTTTCGATAGCGAATTCAATCGCTTGTGACTTATCAGCTAGTTTCGACGTTCATTTAATGGTAAAAGTTTTACCAAAAGGTTTGATTCAGATACAAGTCACTGACTTACTTTTAGCACTTTGGCTGCAAAGCTTTATTGATAAGAGTAAAAGTATAGAAACAGCAGAAGCTAGCTACTCGGATTTAGGAACTGCTTTAAAAGATTATGTATTCTCGATTCAATATGTTCATGCACGCTGTTATTCTTTGTTAAGACTTGCTCAACAGGAAAAATTAATTGACTTAAATATTTACCTTGACAAATATTCTTCTGAGCCTATACCTTGGCTCAACAATAATGGCGAACTTCATTTAAATCATCAAGCCGAACGCTGTTTAATTGCTAGTTTGGTCAGAATTTTTGATGAGTTAGAGCCAATATCTCCTCGTCCGCTAAAATTAGAAGGAGCAGTACTGCAATTAGCCGCAGCATTTGAAAAATTTTGGTCAAATTGTCGCATTCACGGCGATTTAATAGCGTTAGCGCCAGAACTTGTAAAAGCTAGAATAGGGTTAATTGCTACTACTCAATTGGCGTTAAGGTTTCTGTTAGAAGAAAAATTGGGTATATCTGCTTGTTTAAAATTATGAGTATATTTAGCAGTTAGAAGTAAGAATTTCGACTCCTGTGTTTGCTCATAAATGAAAAATATATAAAGTTTTGCAAAAGAGGTTGACCAAACAAAGAGCTTAAGATATATTAGCTCTTGTGTGAGGAGCGAACCAGTAAGGGCACCGAGACGAAACACGGCCAGTCGTCGGTGCCCTTTCTGATTTCTACTATTTGTAAGCTACTCAAAGTTTTTTGCAATTTGTAATATCTGAACCCAGATTTAGTAGGATGGGTGTAAAGGCACATCCTACAAGAATTTTATTTACTTACAAATTGCTGTAAGTTATTTTTTGGTATTTTGTAGTAAGAAATTTTCAATCGCAACTGCTGCTCCATCTTGCTCTACATCAGGAGCTACCCAGTTAGCTATAGATTGGACTTTGGCTGGTGCGCTACC
>JBCBHT010000066.1:0-28674 GCA_038525335.1 Cyanobacteria bacterium J06621_15
AAATAAATCTTCCATTTCCCGAAAAGTCAGGTTTTTAATACCTTCTTTTTCGTCACCATAATTTTCAAAACTAAATCCGTTCAAATTAGGACGAAAACCTAAATCAGCAATATAGTTTGTATCATTAACCAAAACGGGATTGATTGCAAAAAAACAGCTGGTTAGAAATAAGAATACAATCGTTATTAAAGAAATAGCGATTAGTCTTATGTATTTAGATTTATTCATGTGGAATTTTGTTTACAGAATTATCTTGACAAGATTCAAATTTAGTTGCTAAACATTAATGTTAATTAGTAATTAATTAAACTAAATTTAGCGACTCGCAATTGATATTACTTATTCATTCCACGCTCAACAAGCATATCTGTGTACATTTACAAATAATTCAGTTTATATATTGTTTTTATAATTTTTAAATTTAGGATTTATCAAAATCGGGTAAGTATTAATAAATTATGTTGTTTGATTTACACTTTTATCAAAAATGAGAAGTGGACTGGATACATTTATCGCTTTATCTATATTTGAACCAGTTAAATCAGCACTAATTAATTCAGTACATTCTAAATTTGTATTTGTAAGAATTGCATTTCTTAAATTCGCCTGTTGTAAATCAGCTTCAAATAAATTAGAACCGCTTAAATCAGCTTTAGATAAATCAACTCTCCATAATCTTGTTTTACTCAAATTGATATTGATTCATTTCGCTTTGTGTAAACTTAAATCATATAAATGAATACCGCTCAAATCCACATCTCTCAATTCAATACCCGAAAAATCCCTTTCCCCATCTTTATATTTTTGTAGTAATTCTTCTACATCCATATAAATAACACTCTTGATTCCCTATCAAAATATTTCCGTAACTTGGTGTTATAAATTGACGATTGCTTGCAGAGTTTTACTATCGGGAATCATAGAGATTCCCAGTTTTACAGGATTCATTTCAAATAATGACATTGATAAACAATCCGTCCCTCAACCCAAGTTGTTGTCACTTGAGGAAAGCTATTACTATGTTTGACAGCGATTAAATCGGCTCGTTTTCCTGTAGCAATTTCACCTCTATCCATTAAATTTGCAGCCTTTGCAGGATTGCTGGTCACAAGTTTTATCGCTTCGGGTAGTGACCAATTTTCTAACTCTGGAATCCGAAATGCTGCTGCTAGTAAACTTGCTGGAGAGTAATCACCGCAAAGAGTATCACAAACTTGATTTTTGATTGCATCAATCGCTTTTATAGAACCACTTTGGCTTTGACCTCTTAATAAGTTTGGTGCGCCAAATACAGTCATCAAACCGCTTTTTTGGGCTGCAATAGCGGTTTCCAAATTAATCGGAAATTCGCTGATATGTACTCCTAATTCTTCCATGCTGATAATTCTTTCTGGGTTATCATCATCATGGCTGGCAATTTGAATACCTTTAGATAAAGCTTTTGATATCAAGGTTTTGACACGTTCGAGAGCGTGGACTCCTTGGTCAACTTTTCTAGCAGCTATTGTTTGGGCTTCGACAATTGTTTTGCTATGGTTTTTAGTCAAATAATCTTGAAATGCTTGCAAACTTTTAAACTGTCCCTGTCCGGGAGTATGATCCATCAAGGAAATTAAATGAATTGCGTTTTCTTCTAATAGGTTAAGTAGAATTGGTAAGCCAGTAGGGTCGGTAATTTCATAGCGACAATGAACTTGATTATTTACTAATTGTTGAGGTTGATAATCGTGTAGAGCGCGTACAATTTTAGTAGCTATTTCATTATTACGAACTCCGAACTCTTCATGAGCAAAAGAAATTGCGTGAAAAGGAGTAGTAATTCCCGCAGCAGCATTAATCCTGTCTATTTGAGCAACTGCAAAGTCAACAGGAAAGAAAGCATTAGAACGCGGTTCGATTTCTGTTTCAACCGCATCGCAATGTAAGTCAATTAATCCGGGTAATAGATATTGATTGTTTAGGGAAATTGATTTGACATTATTAGTAGATTCGGGATTGATAGCAGCAATATGTCCGTCTTCAATTAATAATGCTGCATCTTCAATTACTTGATTCGCTGTAATTAAGCGAGCGTTGGTTAGATAGTTTTTCATCTTAAAGGTTAAAGGTGTTTGATTTTTGACGGGAAAATTAAACTGATATTTAATTGCTTTTTGGAATTAGTTTTTAGATTGCTAAAAGCGAATTTTTATATGACTTTATTTTGATAAAAATCATTTAATTTAACTCAACTTTAACAACATCATCTGCGAGGGTTTTAATTAATTCTTTGTCGTGAAATACTGCGATTATTCCGGTACCGGCTTGTTTAATGCTTTGAATTAATTCAATAACTGATTTACTTGTATCTGCATCTAAGCTAGCGGTAGGCTCATCAAGTAAAAGCAAGCGCGGATTCATAATCATTCCCCGAGCTAAATTTACCCGTTGTTTCTCTCCCCCTGAAAAAGTTGCTGGAGAAATTTTCCACAGTCTTTCTGGTAACTGCATTTTTTGTAAAAGTATCGCTGCTTTTTCTAGAGCTTGATTGCGTTCGCACCCTAAATCAAATAGCGGTTTAGCGACTACGTTTAAAGTTGTTTGACGGGGTAAACAGTGAAGAAATTGAGTCACAAAACTGATTTCTTTGCGTCTTAAATTTAATATTTCATATTCGTTAGCATTAGCAAGGTCGAACCAATTTCCTGCTGCTGTGAGATAGTTAATTTTTCCGCTTTGAGATAAATAAGTACGATAAATACATTTTAATAAACTGGATTTACCCGCTCCAGAAGTTCCAACTAAAGCAGTCAATTTTCCAAACTTGACGTTAAACGAAATATTTTGAAAACCCGGTAAAACTTTATTTTGCTCGTGCAAGCTAAATTCTTTTTTTAATGCTTGTACTTGCAGAATAATGTCCGAGTCAGAATTGTTTTTACTTGATGAAATTGGTTTTTGATGAATCTGTTCGAGCATAAATATATTTGGTAATTAGTAATTGGTAATTGGTAATTGGTAATTGATAATTCAAAGCGCTGATGCGACTAACTGTTGTGTATAAGCATGTTGTGGGTCTTCTAAAACCTGGTCTGTTAACCCCGTTTCTACTACTTGTCCGTATTTCATTACCAACGTCCGCGATGCTAACAGCCGAATTACTCCTAAATCGTGGGTGACAACTATCATCGCAACCTGTAGCTGTTGCTGAATTTCCATGATTAAATCGAGAATTTTGGCTTGTACTGACAAATCCAACCCCGTGGTTACTTCATCTAGAAATAACAAAGGTGGGTCAGTCGCTAAAGCACGAGCAATTTGGACTCGCTGCTGCATCCCCCCAGAAAAATTTGATGGTAATTCGTCCATTCGCTCCGGTAAAACCTCAGTCCGAGTCAAAAGATTACGAGCGCGATCGCGAATTTGTTTGTAGTTGAAAAAGTCCGACATCAGAAGCCTTTCAGCGATATTACCACCTGCCGAAACTCGAAAATTTAACCCAACATGGGGATTTTGATATACCATGCCAAAACGGTGATTTTTCAACCTGCGCTGTTGAGCTGCGTTAAGTTCAAACAAGCTCTCAGATTTACCTTCGTCCGATTTGTCATAAAATATCGCCTCACCATCTGTTGGTGTTTCGTCAAAATAAAGACATTTTACTAAAGTAGATTTACCACTCCCGGATTCACCCATAATTCCTAAAATCTCTCCCGGATAAAGGTCAAAAGAGACTCGCTGCATCGCTACAACAGTTCCGCAATCAGAACAAATATTTGTATTAGCTCCAGCACCGGTATTGTCAAGACAAGATGGACAACCCTTTCCGTATAACTTAGTTAATTCCCTTACTTCAAGAATTGGCTGCATGATTGATTTATAACTTTACTGTCTTTGACTCGTTCCCAGTCTCCAGGCTGGGAACGCATAGCCCAGAGGCTCTGCCTCGCGTTCTGATGAAGGCAGAGCCTTCAATCATCGGTTCCCAGCCAGAGGCTCGGAACCAGTTAAATCACTAATTATTCACTCAACATAGTGTTGCAATAATCACTGTCAGAACACTGGTAAATTCGAGAACCTTCTTCATCCAGAAACTCATCCAGATAACTGCTAGTAGAACCACAGCGATTGCAGGGACGACGATTACCGTCAGCGTCGTTAAAATCCTCCACCCGGAAAGGAACATCATCAAACGTTAGTGGCTGAGCATCGGTAAATGGAGGAACTGCATAAATTTTCTTTTCTCGACCCGCTCCGAATAAATATAACCCTGGATTTTGATGCAGTTTGGGTACATCAAAACGCGGTATGGGAGAAGGGTCGATAACGTAATGTCCGTTGATTCGGGTAGGATAGCGATGAGAAATGGTTATTTCAGAAAACTTAACCATGTCTTCATAAAGTTTGACCCACAATCGAGCATAGTCACCTTCACCATGCATTTGTTTGCGTTTGGCTTCGCTGTTTTCTACAATCACTAGCGGGTCGGGATATGGAACCTGCAATACTAAAATTTGTCCCAGCTTCAAAGGAAATTCAGGTATTCTATGACGGGTTTGAATTATCGTCGCTTCAGGAGTGTGTTTAGTTAGAGACACTCCCGGACAGGTTTTAGAAATAAAATTACGAATATTAACGGCATTTACTGACTCATCGCTGCCCTGGTCGATAACTTTTAATACATCATTTTTGCCCAACAACGATAAAGTAATTTGTAGACCACCAGTACCGAAACCGCGAGCAATTGGCATTTCTCGGGAGGAATAAGGTACTTGATAACCCGGAATTGACACAGCTTTAAATAAAGTTCGACGAATTTCCTTTTTAGCAAAGCTATCGAGGAAGCCAAATTCATGAGTAGGATTATCTTTTGCAGAATCTAACTTCTCAGAATTTACTTGTGGTAATACCTTTTCCGGAAAAGTTTCTTGGAGCGTGGGATTCAAGACTTTTCTCCTTGCTGTTGCGTAGTTCTTAACCTATCGAGGTCAGATTGAAATGTAACGTAGTGTGGCATTTTGTAATGAGAAGCAAAACCCATCGATTCGATACCATCAATATGAAGTAACACAAATTCCGCATCTTCCGAAGGATTTTCAACTCCCTGCTGTTCTCCTTTTTGTAAAGCTCTATCGAGAATTGCCATCGAAATTGCTTTAACTTCGTTGTGACCAAAACAAGCACCATAACCCAAGCCAAAAGTAGGTTTAGTATCCTCTTCAGAAGCTCGATACATCGCCACAATTTCGCATTCAGTCATTAACACATTACCAGCTTCCATTAATTCCCCAGAAATTGGATGGGGAAGCATCACCGGTAAATATCCCACCCGCAACTCAGCCACCGTGGGATGAATATTGCCGTAACCCCGCATATTAGAATAAGCAATTGCTAATAAAGAACCAGTTTCAGCACGAGACATGGTAGCTAAAGCAGCCGAACGTGGTACGGGAAATACCAATGGTTCGCGGGTAATATCAAAAGGTTGACTGGGTTTACTTTCTACAGATGGTAATAAACCCTCCGCTCGCAAACTATCTAGCACTTTAGGAAAGCTATCCGGTAGCTGTTCGTCGGGTATATTCTCCAGCCAAGTTTTAGCAATCTCGCGAAACCGCTCCGGAGATTCCTTGAGTAAATCAAATTTAAATAATCTTTGTAAATAATCAGAAGTAGGACCTAACATTTGTCCCCCAGGAATTTCCTTAAAAGCAGCAGAAATCCGCCGAATCAACCGCATCTGCTCGGTTTTCTGTACCGGTGTAATTCCAATACGCGGACAAGTAGAGCGATAAGCCCTCAAATAAAAAGCAGCCTCTAAAGTATCTCCCGCACTTTGTTTAATCGCAAGTCCAGCCAATTCAGGATGATATATTCCCCCCTCCGATAAAACTCGACTATGCAGAGCATGTAACTGATGCTGAATACTATTAATAGATAAAGGAGGGTCAGCTTGATTATGAACCCGCAAAAACTCTAACAGAGCAGTCGCTTCAGAAATCGCATTTTCTCCACCCTTGATAGCAACATATCCCACTTATTTATCCTCAATTGGTAATTGGTTTGTAGTTGCGCTTTAGCGCCAAAAATGTTGAGTAATAATTAGTAATTGATAATTGGGCATTGGGAATTGGTAATTGGTAATTGGTAATTGTTTGTCCTACAAAATATTTATTTAAAATATTGTGATTCACTCCAAAAAAACATCCGTTACCAAAACAAACTCATCTCGCTATTAAAAGAAACTCATCCGTTGCCAAACTCATCCGTTGCCAAACTTATCCGTTGCCAAAAATCACATTCGTTGTTCTCGGAATCACTACAACCCTCTTAGCATCCACCAAAATCAAATCAATTCCCAAAGGAAAATTACTTACCAATTCCTGACGACAAACAAACCAATTTTTATCAAATCCCTTCAAACACAAACTATTCTGTTTCCCACCTTGAGACGGAATTCCTGGTCCAGTTAAATTTAAATTCAATTCACTACTATTCAACTCACCACTACCAACTTGCTGTCCTTTCAAAATTATCGTCGCTCCAAACTCCGGACTGTCAAGAGTTCCCAAATTAGGACTAAAATCGTGAACGGGAGGAATAGCAGCATCTGCGACAATAAAACGTGCTTCTGATAGCGGTACATCAGGACTATTCAAAAAACGACGATTGCTATCGCTGACCAATCCATCAATATCATGTAGAGTTACCGTATTATCTAAAAATGTCGCCAAAACCCCAATCAAAGCAGTGCTTTCTCCCAGATGTATGCTCAAATCGGCAATGGTTCCGGGTAAACTAGTACAGCTAAGTAACTGACGAAAAATTTGCTGCTGTACTTTATCTTGCCAAATCAAAGGTAAATCAACTTGAAGCATTAATTTACTCTCCATCCAGCAAAGAAAAATCAACCCTTGTTTTTGCCAACATTGCACCCCGTAAACGGTCTTCTTCTTGTCGAATAGCTCGTCCTTGGTGGATTAATTCAGCAACTTGTTCCCATCCCGTTAACTTGTTAGAAAAAATAGCATCGCAAATTGCCAATGATGTTGCAAAATCTGGTACATCACTCATCACTTGCACACCTCCTTGATAGCTCTGACCATCGGCATTTTCTAATCTGACCCGAGCAGTAGAAAGAGGAATTTCTCCGAGATAATAAGGCTGTTTAAAAACACTATCTTGTAGTTGTAATAGTGATAATCCTTGTTGGGGAATAGCTTCATAGCTAACCTGCCAGCCTTGAGCTAATTGAGATGCAAGCTGAATCACTGTGTCCGGAGTAAGCGCTGTGAGTGAGCGCAGCCATTGATTATCAACTTTTTCCATCAGGTCTAAATACCTAATTGGTAACCAATGGTCACAATACTATTAAGGATGACAAAAATCAATCCTGCTGATTATTAATTATTCAAAATAAAATTGATTATTAGTTAGTAGTTGCGCTTTCTATACGAGAAAGCGCAACTACTAACCGATTTAAATAATATTCATAGATATATATACTTTTATTGAAAAAATATAAGAGTTATTAAACATAATTTTTTTGATAAATTCGTATTAGAATAAAAAAATACTTATCATGTTTTTAAAATATGTATTTTAAAAATAAAAATTAAAGTTATAATTCCTTATAGATAATTTCTTTTTAACTAAGAAACCTTAAATTAATAACGTCTGGATTTTAAGTTTATAGCTAATGCAGAACAAGTTGTTTTAACACAACAGCTATAGTTAACTGTCAAGTGTTATAAACACAAATTATTGATTTTTTTTTGAGTAACTTCACTTGCTCTAAACGCATTGCAGCCTTACTAATAATAGTTAGTGGCTATATTTAGGTTCGATACATCTCAAATTGCAAAAAATGACTACTACGGTTGCAATCGAAGTTACTAACTTGTCGAAAAGTTTCAAAGGTAAACCCGCACTAAAAAGCGTATCTTGCACCATAAATGAGGGTGAAATGATTGCTCTTGTTGGTGCTTCTGGCTCTGGAAAATCTACACTAATACGCCATATGAATGGTTTACATAGTGGAGATTCTGGTAGTGTTGCTATCTTTGGCACGGCTTTACAAACCGACGGAAATTTTCATTCCAAAATTAGGTCTTTAAGAAGTCAGATTGGCTGCATTTTTCAGCAGTTTAATTTAGTTAATCGCTTAACAGTAATTGAAAATGTTCTGGTTGGTAATCTATCGCGACTATCAGCATTTAGGTCAACATTTCATTTATTTACCAAAGAAGAAAAACTGCAAGCGCTAGCAGCATTAGAACGAGTTGGAATTCTCGAACAAGCCTATAAAAGAGCTTCGATGCTGTCGGGAGGACAACAGCAGCGAGTCGCAATCGCTCGTTGTTTGGTACAAGGTGCAAAAATTATTCTTGCAGATGAACCCATCGCTTCTTTAGACCCAGAATCTTCTCGTAAGGTGATGGAATTACTGGTTGAACTAAATCGACAAAGTGGAATTACGGTAGTAACTTCTTTACATCAAATTCAGGTAGTTCGTAGTTACTGCGACCGCGCTATTGCCTTAAAAGCTGGTACGGTAATGTATGATGGCGCAACCGTAGAGCTAAATGACGAGAGGCTCGAAGCTATTTATGGCTCCGCAGCAGACGAACTGGTAATGAGAGGGCACGGCGAGTTGGCATAATTATTGTTTAAATTATTATCCAACTTGAAAATATTTTCTACGTAATAATACTTTCACTCTAGGAATATACCAATGAAGAGACGTTCTTTACTACAGCGTGTAGGCTTGTTCGCGCTAGCTGTAAGTGGTTCCGTAATTTTCGCTGCATGTAGTTCTTCGTCCGATAATGCTTCTAATACCCAAAAGCCTTTAGAAGTTAACGAAATCAAATTCGGTATTATCTCCACAGAATCCCAGGCTAATCAAAAGCCTCTTTGGGAACCTTTCATCAAAGACATGGAAAAGCAGATTGGTGTTCCTGTAAAGCCTTTCTACGTTACCCAGTACGCTGGTGTAATTGAAGCAATGAAAGCTGGAGACGTGCAAATTGCTTGGTACGGTGGTAAATCCTACGTTGAAGCTGCTAGAAGATCCAACGCAGAAGTATTTGCTCAAACCGTTAACTCAGACGGAACCCAAGGTTACGTTTCTCACCTAATTACTAACAAAAACAACGAAGTTGCTAAAGGAGCAAAAGCATTAGGCGAAAATAAAGGTGATGAGTATGTAATTGAGAACTCCGAGAAGCTCACTTTTGCATTCAACGACCCTAATTCAACCTCTGGTTTCTTAGTTCCTAGCTTCTATGTATTCGCAAAGAATGCAGTTAATCCCAAAGAAGCATTCAAGCGTTTAATATTTTCTGGTAGTCACGAAGCAACCGCTTTAGCAGTAGCTAACAATCAAGTAGATGTTGCTACCAACAACAGCGAATCTTTGTCTCGTTTAGAAAAAACCAACCCCGAAGCTCGCAAAAACATCGAAGTAATCTGGACATCAGAATTGATTCCTAGCGACCCCATCGCTTATCGTAAAGATTTGTCAGAAGACCTCAAGAAGAAAATCAAAGACTTCTTTTATAACTATAAAAACGAAGAAGTTCTCAAGCCATTAGAATGGCAAGGATTTGTTCCCGCAGAAGATAAAACTTGGGATACAATTCGCGAACTAGAAGTTGCTAAAAAAATGGCAGAAGTTGAGTCTAACAAAGACTTAAGCGAAGAAGATAGAGCAAAGCAACTTGCAGAACTAGAAAATCAACTTGAAACTATCAAGAAGTAATTGGTAATTAGTAATTGCTAAAACTGGTTAAAACTGGTTCCTAGTCTTTGGCTAGGAATCAATTTCCAGGACGCTCTGCCTCCTATAATAATAAGAGGCAGAGCCTCTTGAAATGCATTACAAGGTAGAAACTTGTAACGAGAAAAAACCTCTCTCCTGAATAAGGAGAGGGGCTGGGGTGAGGTCTAACCTCGTAGCAAGAAATTAGAAATAATATATAAGATAAAAATTTTTGCTCAATCTACTTTAATCAGTAATGAATCAACAAAAATCAGCTTCAGACTTTTCTCAAAATATGAATATCTCTCCTGCTGCTGTCGCAATGTTAGAGAAGGAAGCAAAACTTGTTACTAATACTAGAATTTTGTTTTTAATTGCGATTATCGTAATTTTATTTCTATCCGCCGTACAAAGCGAGCTAAAATTTTTCTTATTTCTTGAACCAGAACGTATTAACAGAATAGGTCAATATATTCTCCAATACTTTCCACCAGATTTTACTAATTGGAAACTTTATTTAGAAGATACGCTCATTACTATAGCGATGGGGATTTGGGGAACTTTACTAGCAGCAATAGCAGCAATTCCTCTATCAATTATGGCATCAAATAATGTCTTTCCAGCTTGGGTAGTTCAACCAACTCGTCGGATTTTAGATGCGATGCGGGCTATTAACGAAATAGTGTTTGCTCTAATATTTATAGTCGCTGTTGGTTTGGGTCCTTTTGCGGGTGTTTTAGCACTGTTTTTACACACTGCTGGAACTTTAGGTAAATTATTTTCCGAAGCAGTTGAAGCAATTGAACCCGGTCCCGTAGAAGGAATTAGAGCAACAGGAGCAAGCAAACTTCAAGAAGTTATTTATGCAGTAATTCCTCAAGTTATTCCCCTATGGACTTCTTTTACTTTATATCGTTTTGAATCCAATGTACGCTCCGCTTCTGTATTAGGAATAGTTGGTGCTGGTGGTATTGGTGTTTCCTTGTATCAAAGTTTTGGTTCTTTTGAATATCAAAAAGTTTGTGCGATTTTAATTATTTTAGTTGTTGCGACAAGTCTGATTGATTTAGTTTCTGCTAGGGTTAGAAATTGGCTGGTTTAATAAATTTATTGGTTTTTCTAGGCTTCCCTCTCCTTAATAAGGAGAGGGATTGAGGGTGAGGTTTTTTATTCAATTTTACTTAGTTAATTAAATATTATTCCTGCTTTATTCCCTTTATATTTTAATAGTACGCAACGCACCAGATATCTAATTATCAGATAGAGATATCCATCTCTTACAAGGTGAGGTAAAATTTGTATTGCTCAAGAATTAAAACCGCTACATTTATCTAATTCAACACTTGGTGGTAAATTATGCAGCAAGCAAATAGTGAAGTACTGATTTTAGAAGATGGACAAACCCCACCACCACAAACCCAAGCTCCTATAAGAAAGCCTCGATGGTACGATACTTTTAGTTATATTGCAAACCCCGATAAATTTTGTCGAGATAATTTAGAGAAATACGGAGCAATTTTTCAAACCAGTGTTTTTGGTGGTACAACTATTTTTGTCGGTGAATCTCAAGCCATTCAAATGGTATTTAATGGCGATTCAAACTACACAGAAATAGCCTTACCACCGACTACGATGGATATGTTTGGCGAATATAGTTTATTCCAACGTCCGGATTTACATCGTCAGCGTAAAAATTCATTAGGTCCCGGTTTAACTGGACGTTTTTTAGCAGGATATATACCTCACATAAATAATCAAATAAAAAACGGATTACAAAAATGGAATACTTCCGAAAAAATAGCTGTTTATCCAGAAGTAGAAAAAATCTGTTTTGATGTTTTAACTCCTATACTCTGGGGAGTAAAGTTAGATGATGAAAAACCTGAAAGTTTTAATAATTTACCGATAAAAAATAAACAGGAAGTTAAAGCTTTATATAAAACTTATTTTGATGGTTTCTATGGTTTATTAAAATGGAAATCATCTTTAACAGCTTATGGAAGAGGAATTAAAGCACGTGCAGAATTAATAGAATTTATGCGTGCAGTTATCAAGAGGAGAAAACAAACAGAAATCAATCCAACATCTGATTTTTTAGCAATGATGCTAACCGGTCAAGAGGAAAACCCCGACGGTGTTTTTAACAATGATTTGATAGAAAATCAATGTCTTTTAGAGATGTGGGCTTCTTACTACCAAATTTCTGCTTTAGTTGCTTCCTTTATTTATCAATTGGGAAAATATCCGGAATTTATTAAAAAGCTCCGTCAAGAACAATCTGAATTAATCAAAGAAAAAGATATTTCATCAGAGTTGCTCAAGCAAATGAAATTTCTGGAAGCAACGATTAAAGAAACTCTGCGAATTTCACCACCTAGCTCTACTGCTAATCGTCGCTTGATGAAATCAGTCGTTTTAAATGGAATACTTTACAAAAAAGGCTGTACCGTCATGGCAGAACCGCGACTAGCTCATATTAGGAAAGAGTATTTTACCAACCCCGATAAATTTGAACCAGAACGCTTTTTAGCACCTCGTAACGAAGGAAAAATGTACGAATTTATCCCCTTCGGTGGAGGTGTTCATGCTTGCTTAGGAGCGCAAATGGCAATGGTGATAACAAAGATTTTTGCAATCAATTTATTAAATAGATTTGATTGGGAATCAACCGGAGAAGCTGATTTTGTCCAGTTTCCTCTCAAGAAAATCAAAGATAATTATCGAGTTAATTTACAAGGTTATCAAATTTAATTGATAACAATAACTCTATATAATTAAGCAGTGCGTTAAAACGTTGCGTTTATAACGCACCCTACGAAGAAAGAAATTAAACTACAATTGAAATATTTACAATTTGATTCTAATTAACATTTCATTTGTAGGGTGTGTTGTCGCGACAGCGCAACGCACCATAATCATAAATAAGCATTTATCTCTACATTAAATGGTGCGTTACGGCATTTTTAAAATGGTAATCTTAATTCGTATTTATCTGTGCCGTAACACACCCTACAATTAATTAAACATTGATAATTGATAATTGTTAACTGATAATTGATAACTGTCAACTATCAATTCCTGCAATCACAAAAGCAGCCCAATAATAAGGATGATTGTACAGTTTTGTATGTGCTTCCATCTGACTGGTTCTATACAACTGTGTTGCTAGTTGTGCTTTCATTCTCAATCCTTCGGGAGGAAGTTGATTCAACAAGCTTTCGTACCATTTTGTTAATTCTCCTGCTGTCAATTCTCTTAACCATTCAACAGCTTCGTTTAAAGCAATTACTGGAGTCTTACCTGACTGTAATCGGCGATAAAACTCTATCATTACCAAAGCGTTAGCGGTTGATTCTACTCTCCACAAGCTATTTACTACATTACTAACTCCTTGGCTTAATAAACCGCTGGCTAAACCAGTGTATTCGGTAGTAATATTTTTCTTGGTAGATTCAATTTCGCAAGCTGAAAGAGTAAATAAATTGTAGCGGTTGAGGGGTTTTGTAGAAATTTCTTCTAAAGTAATTTTATCTTCCCCTGCTAACAAGATTTCCGATTTTGAATGATTTAATTTATCGGCTGCATAACCGTAAAAATTTAATATGTTGTAGTTCCCTATGAGAGCATTTTCTACTTCAATTTTTGTTGCTTTTAATCCCTGAATCCGCTGAGGATTATCAAACATTTGGCTGGTAGCTAATGCTGCTAATTTAGCTGATTTAAAGGGAGGATAATCCTTTGTTTCGGGATGTTCTACACTCAGCAGTTTTGCTTCGGATTTTAAAGTCGAAGAGTCTTGCTTGCGATTTAATCCTATTTGGATACTTGGTAAATAGCTAATAGCAAACTTTGAGGAAAATAACCCGTGTAATGGAAATCTATTTAAGTCCCGGTGAGGAATCAAGATAATATTTCTGATTCCTTGCAGTTCTCGTTCGATGTTGCTGATACTCAGTATTCCTTTGAGTTTTGCTAGCCGTTGCTCCATATCCCTACGCCAGGAATGGTTAATTTTACTTTGTTTATTCCTGTTTTCGCCGCGATAATCGCTGTATTCCCGATTCCAATCTTCTAACCAGTCTTCAAACTCAACTAAACGGTTTACTGCTTCTGGTAAAGGAAACTCATCGGGCGCTACATTCAGCATCGGTGTAAATACTGGAATGGGTTCGGGCGCGTTGGGTTTGATAATAAAGGTACGTAAACTTGATGGACTGAGATGCCAGTAAATTGCAGCAGTTGTAGGATTGAGTAGCTGTAAAATCGAGTTGTAATCTGGGGAATAAATTTTATCAGTCCAACCGTACAACAACCAAGTTAAACAAGCATTTTTACCATGTTCGGCGATTTCTAAGCCCTGAACTATTTCACCGTACTGAATAGCAATTTCAACTGCTAGCTGTTCAAAAGCAATATTTTTTAAAGTTAACTGCTTCCTTGATTCATCAGTGCGATTTGCTTGAATTAATAATTCTTGCAAGAAGTCGGTGCTGTATCGATGTAACTCTTGAGCTTGTGTGGTTTCTCTCAAACCAACCAGAACTCTGATAAAGTTTTGCAGTAACTCTAAATGCAGTTCGGGGTAATCATCTGCGGTAATCGTCGCTAATGCTTGATTGTATTCTTCTACCGCTTGATACCAGTAATCGCGAGGATTTGAATACCTTTTACCAATGTCGTAATAGCAATTACCAATTGCAATATGTACTCGTCCCCAACCTTCTGGCTGAGTTTCGTAATTTACATATCTTAAAGCTTCCGAATAACTAGCTAATTTTCCTTCCTGACCCCGCGTATTCAAAGCAGGATTTGTTTCAGCGACGGGACTTGATACGCTTAATCCCCAATCTAGATTCCGGGATTTCTCCGCTGCACTACCTCTACCAAGCCAAGCTTCCCAGTAATCGGCTTTAAGCTGTAAAGCGCGGTCGTAACAGAGAATTGCTTGCTCGTATTTTTCTAAATAAAATAGCGCTACGGCTCGATTGTACCAAGCAAGGTGGAATTGTGGTTCAATTTCTAAAGCATTGTCGTAGGATGCAACGGCTTCTTCTCTACGTCCCAAATTATCAAAAGCTACAGCTCGGTTAAACCAAGTTAAGTAGAAATCCGGTCTAATTGTTAAAGCTTTATCCCAAGAAATTATAGCTTGCTCCCATTCTCCCAATTGTCCTTGAGCTACACCTCTATCAATCCAAGCATCGTGTAAAAATGGTTCGATTTCTAATGCTTTGTCGTAGGAATCAATTGCTAATTCGTATTGTCCGTTACTAGATAGGGTAACACCACGGTAATACCAGTTTTCTGCGTCTAGCGGTTCTAATTCTAAGGACTTATCGTAGCTGAAAATAGCTTCATCTAAGCGTCCTAACTTCATTAACGCTAAACCATTACTAGACCAAGCTTCCTGGTAATTGGGTCGAATTTCTAGTGCTGTATTAAAGGAAATAATTGCATCATCTAAAAATCCTAATTCACCTAAAGCTCGACCCCGGTTGTACCATCCTTTATAAAAATCTTGCTTGATTTCAATTGCTTTGTCATAGGAAGCAATTGCACCTTCAAAATCTTCTAAATGAAATAGCGTTAAGCCTCGATTAAACCAATATTCATGAACACCTGGTTTAGTTTGTATCGCTTTTTCATATAGTTCCACTGCTGTTTCTAAATTACCTGCTCTAGCTTGTGCTAGTCCTTGGTAATACCATGCTTCAGCTTGTTGTGTGACTGTTTCATTATCAATAGGTATCCCGTTGATAACTAAAGCTGAAGATTGTTGATTTCCTAATCCAGAAGAAAGTTGACGAACCAAACTAGCACTTTCATCTAACCTTACCAATAGTTCATCTACAGATTTTGCTTCACTTGGTTCGGTACTAGCGATTGGTTTCTCGAATATTGCTGTTGGTTCTTCTGTTTCTTGTTCTGTTTCTTCCTCGTCTTCTACTTCTGAAGCTAATTCTAATAAAGCATTAAAGTTTTCTAATGATTCTTCATCTTCGTCGGAATCTTCGACGCTATCTTCAATCGGTACAAAAGTAGTATTTATCGGTTCTTCGTCTTGAACGTAATCTTGAGATGGTAAAAGAGTTGTATCATCAGCATCTTGCTCTGGATAATCCCATACCAAATCGCTCAAATTGTTAATAAACTCTTGTTCCGAGTCATCGGCAGAACTTTTTTCTGGAACTGTGCTATTTTCATCTTCCCACAATAACTCTCCCAAATTGCGTACCAAATCTTGTCCGGGAGTAGCTTGTTCAGAAATAGCTTGTTCGGATGCAGTTTCTATGATGATTTGTTCTTCTTGCTGCTCTTCTATACCTGGAGTTAATTTTTCAGATACTTGTATATCATCATTTTCAGAGCTTATTTCTTGTATTTCTTGTTCTTCTTCAAATTGCTCTTCTAATTCAAATACCTGTTCGTATATATGAGATAGTTCGTCTTCTAATGCTGGTTTATTCGTATTTTCAGGGGTTAGTGCAAATTCATCATACTCAAATACTTGTTCGTACAAAGCTTCAGGAAACTGTACTTGAGATGTGGGTATATTATTTTTAGATAAATTTGTAGGCGAAACTGATGTTTCAGACGGTTCGTAATCTTCCCACAATAATTCCCCGAATTCCTTAATCAGTTCTTGTCCGGGAGATTCCGTGAAAGATTCAGGTACATCAAATTCACCATCTACCGCAACTGATTCAATTATCGGGTCGTTGGGCTGAAAATTAAAATCTTCCTCTTCACTATTAACCCCGACTGGATTAATGATTAACTCTTCCGATATAGGAGATTCGGGAATTAATCCTTCAGATTCAGTAGATATGGGAATAGAATACGCTGGCTGATGTTTGGAATTCCGCGTTAATAATTGCACTCCGATATCGTAAGAAACATCTCCTATTTCCCCGATTTCCAACTCACCTAATTCCACCATTCTCGAAGCCAACTCGTAATTCGGAGCCGATGAAGCTAATACTTTGTTACCAAAGTGCCCCAACCACTCCAACCAGCGCTCGTGAGAAACACGGTGTTCGATATTTTGCAACCACCTCTGTGCCCAATGCTGTCCTCGGGCTTGATGTACACCTTCTAAAAGTTGTGTAAACAAAAATTCCAGGTCTGAATTTGTCAGTTCTGGTAAATCCCTAACAGCATGCGTCTCCTTCTCTTTCGCCGAAGGAGCCTGTCCACTACCAAAAATATCCCGGATAAACTTTATGAACCTCTGCACTAGCCGCCTGAGCATCTGCTGCATTGTAAATGTAGTTCACATAGATTTTAACGAGTGCGATATCAAAAAAAAATGAATAATTACGTAATAGGCTACTGCATTTTGTGAACTTTTCTACAAATGCAGCCAATTACGTTTCTAAAAAGCCAGCATTATGAAAACTAACACTAGTTTTTAGGAACACTCAGTAAAAAATTAAATCTACGTTCTGAGATAACTTAACAAAATTCCCTGAAAATAGCTTGCTAGACAAGATACGCTTTCCAAACAAAATAAACCGCTCCAAAAATTATGTATATACGAGAACAATATTGACAATAAATAGACCACCGCATCCAGGCACATAAAAGAGCTAAAAAGTCAAATACATTTAGGTCTTAAAATAGTAATATTTGTACTCATGTTATCCAGCTGTATGATACTGATTAACTAAAGCTTGAATAATCATTTCTGGGTCATCTGTTTCAATCCCCAGTTGTTCCGCAATTTGTGCCCTCAAATTTACATCATTCTGCATCAAGTCCATCAACTCTTCGAGGGTAATGGTTTGATATTCACCTTCTTCTTCTGTACCGTTTGGGGTAGGTTCTGACTGTTCTTCTTGAACTAAAACATTTTGAGCTTTAGCAGAAGCTTGTGAAGCTTGGGCATCTTCTATTGGAGCATCAGGACCTTCATATTCCCATATAGGTTCCACCTGATTGCGTGTCAGCAATTGCATGCCAATATCGTAAGAAACATTAGAAACTTCACCAATCCCTAACTCTCCTAGCTGTACCAATCGAGAAGCCAATTCATTATTTGGATTTGGTGCAGCTAAAAGCTTATCGCCAAATTTTTTCAACCATTCCACCCAGCGTTGCTCGGGAACTCGATGTTCAATGTTTAGCAACCATTTTTCAGCCCAAGCTTGTCCCCGTGCTTGGTGAACTCCTTCCAAAAGTTCTGCAAACAAAAACTCTAAATCGGTATCATTTAAAGGAGGTGGTGGTGAAGCAGGAGAACTACTTGAAGAACTACGCAAATTCTGCGAACTTTGCTGGTTTTTACCAAATAGCCCTTGAAAAAACTTTCTAAACCAATTAACCAACCGTTTTAACATAAGGGCACCCAGACCATATTAATTACCATAAGATTGTAGCTACTTGTAACGCATTTTCTCTAAGTATTTGTTTTTTTTAAGATACAAATTTAACAATTCCCTTAAATTACAAATTAAGAACTAGAATAGTTAAACCCCTTTTAGGGGAAAGCTTTCACAGCGCTGTCTCCTCCATGTCTTACGAACCGCTACATCATAAGTATCGTCCAAAAACTTTTGCCGAATTAGTTGGACAAGAAGCAATAGCCACTACTCTAACGAATGCAATTCTTAGTCAGAAAATTGCTCCGGCTTATCTATTTACTGGTCCTCGGGGTACTGGCAAAACCTCTAGTGCCCGCATTTTAGCAAAGTCGCTCAACTGTCTGAGTAGCGATAAACCTACACCACAGCCATGTGGAAAATGTGATGTTTGTCAAGAAATTAGTAAAGGTGCCACTTTAGATGTAATTGAAATTGACGCTGCTAGTAATACGGGTGTTGATAATATTCGAGAAATTATCGAGAGAGCGCAATTTGCCCCAGTTCAGTGTCGCTATAAGGTTTATGTGGTTGACGAATGTCACATGCTTAGCACGCAAGCATTTAATGCTCTACTCAAGACATTAGAAGAACCGCCCAAACATGTAGTATTTGTCTTAGCAACAACAGACCCACAAAGAGTATTAGCAACGATTATTTCACGCTGTCAAAGGTTTGATTTTAGACGCATTCCCATGAATGGAATGGTAGAGCATTTAACTCAAATCGCTGCGAATGAAAATATTAATATTACGCAAGAAGCCGTTACTTTAGTCGCTCAGGTTTCTCAAGGAGGATTGCGAGACGCTGAAAGTCTTCTCGACCAGTTGGGTTTATTATCTGGAGAAGTAACACCTGAGAAAGTTTGGGATTTAGTTGGGTCGGTAAGCGAACATGATTTACTAGATTTATTAAAAGCAATAGTTTCCGATAACTCGGAAGCCGTAATTGACTCCACCCGCGAAATATTAGACCGTGGTCGAGAACCTTTAATCATTCTCCAAAATCTAGCTTCCTTCTACCGCGATTTACTTATTGCCAAAACAGCACCCAATCGTGATGATTTAGTGGCTTGTACTCAGTCTATGTGGGGAGTACTTGTAGACATTGCCAAGAACTTAGAAATAAGTATGATTTTGCAGGGACAGCAGCATTTGCGTACAGCTGAAGTGCAAATCAAAAATACAACTCAACCACGCTTATGGCTAGAAGTAACTTTACTAGGATTATTGCCATCAGCCACAATTATTCAACCACCAGCTATAAGCAATACCAATCAACAAAGCTTACCAAAATTCCCGCCAAACCCATCAAGAACAAATAATCATCCCCCTATAAATCAACCTGCCAATCAACCCCCTAAAACGACACAAACACCCCCAGTACAGCAGAAACCACCTACCCCGACTAATACACCCGCTACAACCACACAAACACCCCCAGTCCAGCAAGAACCACCTACAGTTCCGCAAAATTCCCCGTCCCATCCACCAGCTTCCCAAAACACAAAAACTCACATCCCCAAACAACAAGAAAACACAACCAAAACACAAAACCTGCCACCACAACCAGCAACTTCTCCCCCTTCTACCCCCTCTTCCCCCTCTACCCCCTCTCCTCCTTCTTCTCCACCTCCACAAGCACCCCCACCAGCCAACCTGACCCAAATTTGGCAACAGGTACTCGCTAATCTAATACCAGTTTCCAGAAGAGAATTGCTGCGTCAAATGTGCCATGTTGCGGAATTTGACGGTTCTGTAGCTCAGGTTGGAGTCAAACAAGCATGGTATGAAAGAGTAAAGCAAGACCAATCTAAAATTGCAGATGCATTTCGAGTAACTTTTAATTGTGAAATCAAAGTCAATTTAGAAGTAGCTAACTCTGCTCCATCTGCGAAATCAAATTCTTCTGTTGCAACGACCGCAATACAGCAACAACACAATATTCCACCCGCACAAACAACGCAACAAACCGCACCACAAACAATACAAGCACCACCACCAGCAAGACCCGCACCTTCACCTCCACCAGCAAGAACACAACCACCACAAACATCAACTCCAACAAGTCAATCACAACAAGCAGTAATAGCAAAAAATACCGCTCCTCCTACTCAAGCAACTCCAGCACCACCCCAACCAGTCGCAATGGCAGAAAATCTAGAAATGGATGAAGTAATGAAAGCTGCTAAACGTTTGGCTGATGCACTAGACGGAGAAATTATTCAGCTTAGCGAAGAAAATACAGAAATTTCCGACGAATCAATCGATTCACCGGAATTAGAAGTTCCTGAAGAGGATGATGTTGAATTTTAAGAGTTAGGAATTAGGAGAGCGGAGTCAGGAGTTAGGAGTTAGGAATTATTATCCCATGCCCAATGCCCAATGCCCAACGCCCATTACCAATTACCAATTACCCATTACTGTCCTTGCCGTAATGTTTTCACCCACTTCAATCGCTTGGGAAGTATTGACATTCGAGCGGTGGTGCTGCTTATCACTACTATCCAGTGGAACATATATAAAATTCCCCGGAGGCTTTGAAATAGCAGCATCAAGTAGGTATAAGTTCTAATCGTTTTATTTTTGTGTATCCGCTTGAGTCCAGCAAACATTCCTAAGAAGGAAACCGTTACTGTCATTCCGGTTAATGGACTCAAAATTGGCAGACGATGACGTGCGATCGCCATTAATAAATCGGGTATTGCTGCAGTTGGAATAATGTACTGAACTAGCACAAAATTAACAAACAGTTCAAAGGTTTTCCACGTACCCATACGGTTGCGAAGAATTAAATCCCAGTAGTCCAGATAACGCTGATACCCACCTTCAGCCCAACGGTTACGCTGGTGCCAAAGTGCTATTCCACTGGTAACTCCTTCTTCTTTTACTACCGGATAAAATACGCACTCAATATCCCATTTATCAAGATGAAGACGCAGGGTTAAATCTAAATCATCGGTAATGGTTTCTTCATTCCATCCACCACAACTATATAAAGCTTTACGCCTTACAAATTGACCGTTACCACGTAATTCACCAATACCACCTCTCAAACTTCGTCCTTGCTGAAAAAAGGTATCAACACCCATTTCTGCCATTTGACCCTTTGTCCAAAAATTAGTTGAAGCATTAGCAATTTCTTTTCGTAACTGCACCGCTCCAACTTTATCTCTTTGAAATAAAGGTATAGTTTGTAGCAAAACATCTGAAGAAACTTGAGCATCAGCATCAAATACGGCAATAACTTCACCTTTCGTCAGCGGTAACACTTGGTTTAATGCTCCAGATTTACCACCGCTCGCACCAGCTTTCCGCCGGAATACTTTTAAATTGTCGTATTTATCTTCGAGTTCGCTTAGTAATTTTGGTGTCCTGTCGCTGCTATTATCATCAACTATCCAAACTTCATACCCGTAAGGGTAATCCAGATTACAAAGATTATTTACTAAATTGGTGATTACTAACTCTTCGTTTTTTGCTGCAACTACCAGGGATACAAAAGGTAAATCCCCGGCATTATCTTCATCTATACTTATAGGCTTGGCAAAAACAACCACCATAGAATGAAGACCAACAATGGTAGCTAACCCTAATACAATAAAAGACCCCCAAGAAATTAGGTGCAAAGCAATCGTACCGCTCCAGACCATTGTCAAAAATAGAGCAGCTTTGCGCCTGCGACCTTGAAACCGGGAAGGAACAGACAATTCTGGCGATTTTTGTTCTTCTAACTCTACATCTGCTGACATATCGGCAAGTATCGAGTTAAGGGAATCAAGTTCGTTGTAATCTTTGTCGGGCCAGGAATTCGCTGGCATAGTTTAATTTATTTGAATGCAAATATTTTTATACAAAAATGCTGTGAAGCTAGCTTTAGATAACACTTCACAAAACCATCTTCACAAATCCACTAGCCGATACTAGATATTGAAGGTATTTGTCTACCGAACAATATCTTGCAATAGAACTTATGAATTTTTCCAGTAATATCTCAATCCAACTAATAGATGTCAAGATAATCTTGTTTTACAGTAGTTATCGCTTTGCAAGCTAGTAGCGATGGAGCTAATAGCTTTTATCCCAGCTTCATAAAATCAGTGCAGCCCCATTGTAACCGACATTTTCACATTTCTTAGCATAAGCCTTTGCAGCGACTAGTAATCAGTAACCAATTATGAGTTAAGAGTTAGAAATTATTTATGCCCCTTTACCACTTCAACCCCTCTACTTATTTACAAAAAATACAAGTGTAATTTTGACATACAACTTGGGAATACTATGTATATCTACCAAGATTTCAAATTCTCAAATAACTTAAGGAATATATTGTATGTCAGCATTTGAGCAACTTCAGCCTGCTACTCCCCAACAAGCGAGCGTGTACTTGCCTTACATTCAAAGTGGTAAGCGGAATTTTCTACCTTATGCTATAGGTCTTTATCAGAAAGGGGTTCTAGAAGGAAATCGTAAAATAGAAAGCAGTGAAAGTATTCCTTTCATAGCTACATGGAATATCGCTACTTTGCCTTCAGACTTAACTCGTTGTCGAATGCAGTTCGATGGAAATGCCGAACTGAGTTATGAAGTAATGTTGGCGAGTTTTGAGTTTATAAATTTTTTAATAGAAATACTGGAAAACTATAAGCGACAACGTTTAACTGATTTCTCCCAATCTTTCTACCGTAAACTGTTACGCTTAGAAGATTAAATCTTGTTCGTATTGGAGCAGCTATCAATAAATCGTATAAAAAACAACCATTGTGGGGAAAAGATTTTTATTCTTTTTTCCATTTTTTGTTTTCTACTGTCTACTCCCTTAATGAACTATAGCAATCCTACTAGATGAGTCGTGAGAAAGGTAGGTGCCAGAAACCCAGTTTTTTCAAAAAACCGGGTTTCTAAAATCTCGCAAATGATTTAGGAATGCTATATCTTTTTTCTTTCCTTTTCCCTGTTCCCTGATTACGAACTCTAACTGTTAACTAATTCTAGATAAATAACTCTAATGAAGAAGGTTCGACCTAAAATTAGGAAACGCCCAAACAGTTTTTTTTAGGCTATTTAATAATCAATTGTTCAAAAAGTGCTGGAAGTCATTTTACTGGCTGATGCTTGAGATACCAGACACTTTACGAACAGAAATTTCGATACCGTTTGAATTAGGAGTGCGTGCGTGCCAAAATCACCTAAGTATTTACTGATTGGGTCAATCGAGGCTTCCAGCGGTAAATCCGCAATTATTTTAGGCTTATCTAATCAGCTACATCAAAATGGACTTAATGTTGCTTATGGTAAACCTCTTGGTAAGTCCATGAGAGAATCTGAAGGAAGCTTGATTGAGGAAGATGTAGAGTTCATCACTCGAAGTCTCAATTTATCTCCTAACCAAATAGTGCCCACATTACTTGGTTTAAACGAAATTACATTACAACAACGTCTTTCGGAGAAAGACACAACCGATTATCAGCAATCCCTAAAAAGTGAATATTTGCAGGATAATCTGGGTGATTTAGTTGTACTAGAAGGTCCAGGTAATTTATCTGAAGGGAATTTATTCGATTTGTCTTTAATGCAAGTCGCTGATACTTTAGATGCTGGTGTAATTTTAGTATTTCGATACAAATCCTTGCTTGCTATTGAAGATTTATTGGCTGCAAAACAGTTGATTGGGGAACGTTTAATTGGTGTTGTCATCAATGATGTACCTGCCATACATTTGCAAACTGTTAGCGACACAATGTCTCCTTTTCTGGAAAAGCAAGGTATCCCCGTATTAGGTGTATTACCCAACAGCAGTTTACTCCGCAGCATTACCGTGCGCGAACTAGTTCAGCAGTTAAATGCAGAAGTTTTATGTCGTAAAGACCGACTTAACTTATTAGTTGAAAGTTTGGCAATTGGTGCAATGAATGTAAATGCTGCGGTCAAGTATTTTCGTAAACGTCAGAATATGGCAGTAGTCACGGGTGGAGATAGAGTAGAACTTCAGCAAGCTGCATTGGAAACTTCTACTCAATGTCTGATTCTTACAGGACAATTACCACCCCCATCTTTCATTCTCAGTCGTGCTGAGGAATTGGAAATTCCAATTCTATCTGTAGATTTAGATACCCTTAGCACCGTAGAAATAATTGAGCGTGCTTTCGGTCAGGTTCGCGTCCACGAACCCATCAAAGTCGAATGCGTTCGTCATTTGATGACCAAACATTTTGACATCAACCGCTTTTTATCTTTAATGGATTTGAGTCCAGCAACTACGTTATCTTAACAGTAAATAATTTATTGCTAATTCCAAGATTCAAGAAGCCCGATTTATAAAAATCGGGTTTTTCAATATCTTAATTTTTTGCAATTCATTTTTACAGTTGACTTTTAACCTTTAGCCTTTGACTCTAACTGTAGCGGTATACAACTCTTTGAAAATTGCTGCATGTCTTGAGGATTTTCTTCTAGACGAGAAATTTTCAAACGATGCATGAATAGCCCTAATCCCCAACCCGAAAGCGGATAAATTGCCCAAAAGTCACGGGGAGTTGTGGTTAAATTCAGTATTACCAAAAATGTATTTACTGCTACAAATGAAATTAAGTGTGCTTTAAATCCTCCGCGCAATGTTTCACGTCGAGCTTCTTTTTCTTTATTTGCTTTGGTTTGAGTTAAATACTCTTGTTCTGCTGTTTTAAGTAATTCGGAAGAAATTCCTAATTCTGCTGCCATTTCTGAAAGCTGCTTCTCAGAAAATGATTCTTCCTGCTTGCGTGTCATTGCTAGCTGAAGGATTTTTTGTACGTCATCTGAACTGTAAGTCATGTTGATTATCTCCTAAGTTATTTATTGATTTTTAAAACGGTTTAAGCCTCATGTTGACTCGAAGATTGACAAAAAGTGGTAAGTAGCGAACAAATCAAATATCTATATCGGATTAGCTACACGCTGACGTGCAGTTTCCCTTACCCCAGTTATAGGTACATGTTTGGTTGCAGCAGCTAACCCAAAAATCGGCATATTTCCATAAATTGCTTCATAATTTCCAGGATTAACCAAATAACTTTCGTGCCAAATTCCAACGCTACCGTCAGCACCCACTAATCGATTAAATCGTTGCCAAGCTGAAAGATGAGGTTCTTCTGGGCTGCGAGCAAAACGCTCTAAATCTTCAAAGGAACGCCAATATTGAATTAATCCTGCTCCTCGCGAATAAAGAAAGGTTTCTCCACCTAAAAAACCTTTTTCAGGATGCTTGTATAAAGTCTTTAGCATTGGTTTCATAGCCATTGCAATCGGTAGCCATTTATTCAAAGCAAAAATTTTATTTATCCGCATTCCAATCAAAAACACTACAAACGGTTCGCTAGTTTGAGCGGTGTATCTTCCCGGTATTACTTTAGACATAAGTTTGATACTCCTTGAAGTTTTAAGTTATTATGCAACTAATTGCATAATAGCGAATATGCACTAAATTGCATATAACAAAAGGTTAAGAATTATGTCTTTAGCGCACGCGATATTGGCATCTTTGATTGATAAATCTTGTAGCGGGTATGATTTAGCCAAACAATTTGATGGTTCGGTAGGTTTTTTCTGGCAAGCATCTCACCAGCAGATTTACCGCGAGCTATCCAAATTAAATAAACTTGGCTGGATAACTTCTGAAATAATTATTCAAGAAGGAAAACCGGATAAAAAAAATTATCGGGTTACACAAGAAGGGACATTTCAATTAAAAGAATGGATTGCCCAAACTTCCGAACCAGCAGCGATAAAAGATGATTTATTAGTCAAAATTTTCAGTGGATACATCGTATCTGAGCAGGTAATTTTGCAAGAATTAGAACATCATCGTCAAATTCATACTGAGAAATTATCTACATATAGAGAATTAGAAAAAGAGTATTTTCAAAATCCCCGACAACTTACTCAAGCTGCAAAATTTCAGTATCTAACTCTTCGTAAAGGAATTCGGTATGAAGCAGACTGGGTTGAGTGGTGTAACGAAGCAATTGAGCTATTAAACGAAAAGTGAAAGCAGAACAAACCAAAAGATAAAATAAAAAATTGCACGCTCTAACCATAAGTAGGTTCCCGACAACTCTTTCACCTGCTAAAATATCTTGGTCGTTTAATAGCAGTTAAAATCGTCTTTGAGTCAGTCAACAGACCTAGTAAATAACATTGATACGTTAGCGCAAGAGTTAGCGACTATCCAGCAAATGGGTTCTAAGCGAATCGCCGTGCTGGGTTCTCGTCACGTGCCTATCACCCATCAGAACCTGATTGAAATGATGACTTATGCCCTGGTTTTATCGGGGAATAGAGTTATTACCTCTGGTGCTACCGGTACAAACTCAGCCGCTATAAAAGGCGCAATGCGAGCCGACCCTAACTTTCTAACGGTAATTTTGCCTCAAAGTTTAGACCGTCAGCCTTTAGAATCGCGCCAGCAATTAGAGCAGGTAATGCATCTGGTCGAAAATTCCAGCAACGACCATTTATCCCTAGCTGAAGCTAGTTACTCCTGTAACAAAGAGATTATCTCCCGCTGTCAGCAACTTGTTTGTTTTGCATTCCACGATAGTCGCACCTTGCTACAAACCTGTAAGGATGCAGAAGAACAGAGAAAAGTAGTCACTTTGTTCTATTTTGATTAATTGGCAAGTTATTCGAGTCGCTTTCTTATTAGTCATTAGTCACTTTTGTGGAGATACAATCCTTCAATGTATTTGAATGGTGTATGGATTCTAATTAACGTTTAGACTAATGACTAGTGAATTTAAAAAGCTTGCATTTACAGCGTGTAGCTTGATGTGCGAATTTCACCATGGAAATCAGTATGTAAATTTTGAAGAAAATTACGGTACAAAGTTTAAGAATAATCCACAGAAAAGTAGTTCGCTTCCTCAGACATCTAATTTTATAAAAACTATTTGTTCCAATATTTATCTTCTGTATCTGTATCTAATATCGACCTGTCTATTTATTTGTTTATGTTGATTTCTATTTCGGAACTACCAGTAACAGTTTTATTTTTATACTGTATTGTTATAGCTTTCCTGCTGATTTACTTACCATTCCTAGCAGTAGCATATGCTCGTTTAAGTCTTGGTTACGATTATTTTGCACCGCGTGCAATGTTTGATAAACTTCCACCTTATGCACAACGTGCTACCTGGGCACATCAAAACTCCTTTGAAACCTTTATGATTTTTGCTGTTGCGGCTTTGATGGCTTACGCAACCGGCGTAAATTCTGACTTAGGAGCATGGGCGGCGTTAAGTTTTATTACAGCCCGTTTATTTTATTCAGTGTTTTATATTCTAAATATACCCATCCTACGTTCGCTTATGTATGCTATAGGTTTAGCAGGTTCTTGTACTTTATTTGTACTCAGCATAATTCAAGCAAGTTGAAATTAGATGGTAGATAGTTGGGAGTAAACAATAACAACTAACAACTATTAAAATGTAAAATTACTAATAAAGAGAACTGATATTTGTTTTATGGCTTCTACATATTCTTTTGATGTTGTTAGCGACTTTGATAGACAAGAATTGGTTAACGCTGTTGACCAAGTTAACCGAGAGATTAAAGGTCGCTACGATTTAAAAGATACTAAAACTACAGTGGAATTGGCAGAAGATAATATTAAAGTAAATACAGATAGCGAATTTACTTTAGACACTGTAGACGGGATATTGCGAGAAAAAGCAGCGAAGCGTAAACTTTCTCAGAAAATCTTTGAATTTGGCGAACCCGAATCTGCTGGTGGTAATCGAGTCAATCAAGAAATCAAATTGAAAAAAGGGATTAGTCAGGAGATTGGGAAGAAGATTTCTAAAATGATTCGCGATGAATTCAAAAAAATACAGGCTTCTATTCAGGGAGATGCAGTTAGAGTTACTAGTAAGAACAAAGATGATTTGCAAGCCGTGATGCAGCGGTTAAAAGAAGAAGATTTACCCTGTGCTTTGCAGTTTACCAATTATCGTTAGTTAGTAGTTAGTAATTAGTTCTTGGTAGGTTGGGTTAGTCGCACGAAAAATAATGGTTTTTAACGAAAATTACTGTTAGCGACGTAACCCAACATCTTTTATTGTCGATATTTATTAATATTTGAATTTATTTTTTCAAATCGTTAATGTTGGGTTACGACACGAGAATATACATTGTCGTGACTAATTTAATTAGCTGTTCGTGTCTAACCCAACCTACCGTTTACAAACATATTTAATATTATAAAAAATGATTGATGGTGCGTTGCACTCCGTGACAACACACCCTACGATTTAATAATTTAAATTATCTGAATTATTTAAATTAATCTTTCAAAAATTAACCTCTCGAACCCATAACCTTTTGAAAAGCTGGACGTTCGGAAACTTTTTCCATGTAATTAGTAACGTTTGGATATTCACTTAAATCCAACTTGAGCATCATGGGAATATAGTTGAGAATAGAACCTACAGCGACATCAGCAACGGTGAATTCTTCACCTAATAAGTAAGTTTGTTTTCCTAATAATTCATTCAAAGGATTCATTAATTTAGGCATTTCTTTGTCTCGGGTAGCTTCA
>JBCBHT010000067.1:0-28562 GCA_038525335.1 Cyanobacteria bacterium J06621_15
CTTTTTAGTCAATACAAAGTTTATCAGCAAAAACAATAGTAAAAAATTTATTTATATTCAACAATGAGGCTGGTTTTAGAGCAAAATAAACTAATTTAAAGACATTTTAGACAAAATGCTCCAAACCAGCGATTAAAATAAATATTTCAAAACTTTATATAAGAAGAAAATATTATATGTTCAACTGAAGGTTCTACTCTATCTACTAAATAAGGATGTAAATATTGCTGTGAATTTACATCAACTTGATATTCTCGTAATTGAGAATCGTTATTACCCTGAGAATCGTTATTCAGCTTTGATTTATTAAAGATAAACATCTTTGACAATGCTTGATAAAAATAATTACCTCTAACATTTTTTGCCATTGTTATTTCTCCTAAAACTATTTGATTCGATTATTGTAAAAAAAATAATCGCTGATATATCTATCTTTTTATGTACAAACATGAATATAAGTTAAGCAAACCATTTAAATATGCTTATCATAATATTGTTAATATTTTCAATCTTCCTACCCGTAACTTAACACTAAATGACTATCTCCTGTTGCTTAAAATAATATTCATACTATAGAAAATTTTTCGATTAACTATAGACATTTGATTATTGACGGGCACCCTTAAAAGTTTTTTAGAAGAAAAAACTTTTAAGGGAATCCTTGACTAATCTAAAAACTTGAATACAGTGTAGCAATTGTTTTCTTTAATCCTAAATATAACTACTATTAATCTAGAATAATTTACAAAATAACCATTAAGTATCAAGACTTACTATCTAACTTGATAGCTTGTTCCAAAGCTAGTTTTTCCTTAGCTCTACGCTCATATAGTTCTAATTTTTGCAAACTCCAACCCGTAATTAAACTCATATTTTCTAAACTTATTCCTTTCATCAGCATTTCTACACACCAAGTATGTTGAGCTTGCTGTATTGCTGGCTCTTTCCCTTCTGGTGTTGATAATCCCTCAACCATTTTTTGCCAATATTCCTGTATTTCTACTGCTGATATCGGCATTCCATCGTTATTAAGAAATAATGCTGAGTTTTCATCTTTACGGCTTTTCAAATATTTAGTTAAAGGATTATTCGTATAGGAACCATAACGCTTTCCTGCAATCCATTGATTGATAGGAACCTGACGGAATTCATCGTTAACTATTTGTAGTAAGTGCTGATTTGTGTCGCAAATTTGATTATTTCTTTCTAAATTAGTAATTTCTGCTGTTGATAAACCTGCCGCAAATAAAATATATATTAAAGCATAATCTCGCAATCCTGATTTTTTCGCACGTTGCAAAATCAACTGAACTATATTCACAGGTAAATCTATCACTTTTTCTATATCAACCAACTCCGAGGAAACTAAATTTGTAGAATTACTAGCCCCCCTCAAAAATAAAGTTACTAAATCCTCTAAAAATTCATCCTTATCATGCCAAAATTCATGAAATTCGCTCGTCAATTCTATAACCGCATAACCTAACAGCATAATATTAAGCAAACTAGCTAATTTTTGCGGTGATAAACATACATGTAACTGTTCCCTTTCCATCACCGTCGCTAAAAATTCAGCCACAAAATGATTCGCTTTTTTCAAACTTCTTCCCAAAGCTTGACGGTTTTCCACAGGATAATTACCAGCTTCTCCAACCACAGAACGTAATAAATTTGGCGATTCTTCCAAAGCTTGTAAGCGGTCTTGACAATAGTTTTTTAAAGCTTGATAAATGCTGGTATTTTGAGTCGCTTGAGCTTTCAAATATTCGTTCAACTCCTGAAACACCGGTGATTCAGAAATTATCGCTAAAAGCAATCCATGCTTGTTTCCGAAATGTCGGAACAATGTCACCTCATTTACATTAGCTGACTTAGCAATTGCTTTCGTAGTCGTTTCAGTAACACCTTGAGCGGTAAATAACTCTAGCGCTGCATTTATTATTCGTTGTCTTGTGGGAATAGTTGAGGAATTAGACATGTTAGGTCAAAGATTCGATGTTTTTACAATATTGCTTAATAAACAAATATGACAAAAGTCATGTAAGTGGCGCTTGCATTTTATTTTTTTCTACGTTAACGTAGGGATGTAAGTGACACTTGCATATTCTAATCTACAATTAAGAACTTTACCCGTAATTATTGGAAACCTGGGTGTTGCGGGGAATTGGTCTACTCAGTTTATTGATATTATTCAAAGTCTAGGTAAATAGTTATGACTACACGCTCGGTTGTTGCTGAGGGTAAGCAACCGCTTGCTCTAAGTTGGATTTTCGCGTCATTTTTCGTTGCGATGCACGCTTTAGCTTTATTAGCTCCCTGGTTTTTTTCCTGGTCAGCGTTGGGAGTAATGATACTTCTACATTGGTTATTTGGAAGTATTGGGATTTGTTTGGGTTATCACCGGATTTTGAGCCATCGCAGCTTAGAAGTACCGAAGTGGTTGGAATATACAATTGCTGTGATTGGAGCAATGGCTCTTCAGGGAAGTCCAATTTTTTGGGTAGCGGGACATCGACTTCATCACGCTCATACAGAGGATGAAGACAAAGACCCATATTCAGCAAAACGGGGTTTCTGGTGGAGTCATATGCTGTGGATGTTCTATCCAGTTGAAGAATATTTTGACTACGAACAATACAAGAAATACGCTCCAGACCTAGCACGTCAACCGTTTTATCGTTGGCTAAATCGTTATTTCTTACTTTTACAAATACCCGTAGCTATACTGCTATATATTTTGGGTGGATGGTCTTTTGTGATTTACGGTGTGTTTCTCAGAGTAGTATTACTTTGGCATTCCACCTGGTTAATTAATTCAGCAACTCATATCAGAGGTTATCGAACATTTGACTGTGATGATAATTCCCGTAATCTTTGGTGGGCAGCTATTTTAACTTACGGTGAAGGTTGGCATAATAATCACCACGCTCATCCAAATGTAGCAAAAGCAGGATTACGCTGGTGGGAAATAGATATGACCTGGTGGGCTATTAAAGTATTACAAACTCTAGGATTGGCAAAAAAAGTTGTGATGCCAGTTAATAGATAAATAAAGTTAAGTTTATGACGTAGAGACGTTGCAGTGCAACGTCTTTTTGCTTTTGTATTTTTTATTGATAATTGGGTAAAAATTTAAAGATAGGAATTAAATCATGATTTTATGTAATTAGTTCCTAACTTAAATAGGTATTCTTAACAAGGTAAAAAAGCGATAAATTTTATACTATTTAATTTTAAAGCTTTTTTAATCAGTAGTTCAGAATACAAAAATATAACCATGAGTAAAATAGCTAAGAAGAGTCAAGGACAACAAGCATGGCTGCTTATAGTTAATAATCAAACTGATTATGCAGAACATCTTAGCTATGCCGATGAAATTTCAAAAGTATATCAATATAATAATTTTGTTCCAAACCATAAGCAAATTAGCGAAGGTGATATAGCTTTAGTACGGAATAAAAATAAATTGATTGGTATTGCAAAAATAGAATCTATAAAAGAAAGTCAAGATACAAGAAAGAGATTTCGTTGTCCTTCATGCACAAAAACAAATATCAAAACATTAAAAAATAAGCAGTTTAAATATAAATGTGCAAAATGTGGTCATAATTTTAATGAACCTGATATAGAAATCGTCAATTGTAAACTATACTCAGCATATTTTGGAAATAGCTTTTTACCAGCAGAAGAAGCAATCAGTATCGAAACATTACAAAAAGCTTGCCCAAAATTTAATAGACAATTATCAATGCAACTACTTAATTTTAAACAAATTGAAGATGCATTACTGCAAAATCTGCCAGAAGCAAAACAATTAATAGTCAAAGATAATTGTATTAAAGCAGATAATAAAATAACAGAAACAGAAAACGACTTTATTCCATATTCGTACAACCCAATAATTGGCGATCGCCGTCAACTAGTAATCCGCCAAATCCTTGCACGTCAAGGGCAACCTCAATTTAGAAAAGCATTACAAGATTTGTATGGGAAGCAATGCATGGTTAGTAGATGTCAACTACTTGATATTGTAGAAGCCGCTCATATTTCACCATATCGTGGGATTGAAGACAATCATCCAGAAAATGGGTTGTTATTACGTGTTGATTTACATACTTTATTCGACTTGGATTTGATGGGTATTCATCCTGAATCGTTACAAGTTAGTTTTCACCCTACCGCTCTGGTTAATGGCTATACAATTCTAGAAGGGAAAAAACTTTTATGCCATAACATTAAACCTAGTAAAAGTGCTTTGAACTTAAGATGGAACAAATTTAATAGAAGATTAAAAGCGTAAGTATTACATTGAAAAGGAAATTCAACCTTCTTCCACCCAATTCTCCAAATTAATCCCCTCAACTCTTCCCATATCAGAATCATTAGAAACCAAAACCAACCCACGTGTAATAGCAGTAGCAGCAATTAAAACATCAGCATCTTGAATTGGTCTACCTTTTTTCTTCAAATCAGCGTGAATTCTACAAGCTGTTTCGAGGATTTCTACATTATCTAAATATAAAATCGGGTATATCTGAAAAAAAGAACTAAAATCAGCTAATTGTCTTGTAGCATTCAAAGCTAAAAGTCCTCGTTTAATTTCATAATAGGTTATACAACTTATAAATACTTCCTCTCCCGAACGACGAACTTCTTCTAATTTTCTATTTACTGCTAAATTCCTTATTTTCAAGATATAGCTAACAATATTTGTGTCTAATAAATAACTCACTATTACTATTTACCTTCCACAATTTCATCATAGATTGCAATTTGTTCGGGTGTTAGGTCATTCAAAGTTCCAGAAACAGCTTCTACTACAAGAATGCTATCTATTCTCTTTTCTAAATCATTCTCTGAAATTGCTAGAAATTCTTCAGGAGAAAATTCTCCAAATAAATCTACCATTTTTGTAACCATTTCATCTTTTTTCAACTTGACTTGATAAAGACTACTTGCTTTAATTAATTTTTCTACAATAGGTAAAATTCTATTCATTAATTCTGGATTTTCTTTCTTTATTTCTTGCATGTAATCTCCTATTTAATTAAATTTTTGAGAGTATTTATTTATCTAGATTAACGCAGTTTAATTAAAAATTATAAAAGATTTTATTGTTTGTAGTAAGAAATGCTGTCCTTCAACAGTCTAAATAATAGCGAGCTTCTCGCTTACTAAAAACCTTTAACCTTTAACCTTTAACCTTTGACCTTTGACCTCTTACCTTTAACCTTATAGATAAAAAAAGATGGGCTATCACACCCACCTTAAAAACAGTTATTCAATTATTGAATTATTCAATTCAGCTAAAAATTAACCCAAAACTTTCTTTGCAGTTGCTACCACATTGTCAACGGTGAAACCGAATTTTTCCATAACGGTAGCACCGGGAGCGGAAGCACCAAATTGGTCTATACTTACACTCGCACCTTCAGTACCAACGTATTTAGACCAACCAAAGCTTGCAGCAGCTTCTACAGATACGCGCTTAGTAACAGCTTTGGGTAAAACTGATTCTTTGTAAGCATCATCCTGGTCTTCATATATTTCCCAGCATGGCATGGAAACTACACGCACCTTTTTACCTTCACCAGAAAGCTTCTCAGCAGCACCAACACAAAGCTGTACTTCGGAACCAGTACCCATCAAAATGACGTCTGGAGTTCCGTCGCATTCAACCAAGGTATAAGCACCTTTAGCAACGTTTTCAATAGAAGTACCCTTCAAGTTTGGTACACCTTGACGAGTAAACGCTAACAAAGTGGGGTCTTTTTTCTTAGCTCTTTCGACAGCTAACTTATAACAACCAGAAACTTCATTTCCATCTGCGGGACGCATCACGTTTAAGTTGGGAATAGCTCTCAATGAAGCCAAGGTTTCGATTGGTTGGTGAGTAGGACCATCTTCACCTTGTCCGATGGAATCGTGAGTCATTACCCAAAGAGTTCCGGTATGAGACAGTGCTGATAAACGGATAGCAGCACGCATATAATCTGTAAAGATTAAGAAAGTTGCACCATAAGGAATTAATCCCGAATCGTGCAAAGCCATACCGTTACAGATTGCGCCCATACCGTGTTCGCGCACACCGAAGTGGACGTTACGGTTTTGGTATGCACCTTTTTGGAAGTCTCCGGATTCTTTGATTTCGGTGAGGTTAGAGTGGGTTAAGTCAGCAGAACCACCGATTAACTCTGGTAAAACCGATGCTAATTTGTTCAAACAAGCTTCGGAATATTTACGAGTTGCTAAACCTTTGTCTTCGGGGGTGAATGTAGGCAATACTTTGTCCCAACCGCTGGGAAGCTCACCAGTCAAATAACGCTCAAATTCTGCTGCTTCTTTAGCGTATTTTGATTTGTAGGTAGCAAAAGTCTTTTTCCATTCCTCTTCGTAGCCAGCACCACGGTCTACTGCTTTACGCATGTGATTGAGAGCATCTTGAGGTAATTCAAAAGGTTCGTGACTCCAACCCAAGTTTTCACGGGTGAGTTTAACTTCATCAGTACCAAGAGCGGAACCGTGAATACCTGCTGTATCTTGCTTGTTGGGGGCACCATAACCAATAGTGGTTGTTACCTTAATCATGGTGGGCTTATCGGTAACAGATTTAGCTTCCTCGATAGCTTTAGCAATTCCGTCTAAATCGTTATTACCATCTTTTACATGCAGAACGTGCCAGCCATAAGATTCAAAGCGCTTAGAAACATCTTCGGTAAATGCTACGTCGGTGGAACCATCAATGGAAATATGGTTGTCGTCGTATAGCGCGATTAGTTTACCTAAACCTTGGTGTCCGGCAAAAGAGCAAGCTTCACCAGAAATACCTTCCATGTTGCAACCGTCACCCAAAATGCAGTAGGTGTAGTGGTCAACAATTTTTGCATCGGGCTTGTTGTACATTGCAGCAAGATGCGCTTCTGCCATTGCCAAACCAACTGCATTTGCAATTCCCTGACCCAAAGGTCCGGTAGTAATTTCTACCCCTGCGGTCATGAAGTTTTCAGGGTGTCCGGGAGTGCTAGATTCCCACTGACGGAAGTTTTTAATGTCCTCTATGCTGACGCTATCGTAGCCTGCTAAATAAAGCAGAGCATACTGCAGCATAGAACCATGACCGGCGGACAAAACAAAACGGTCGCGATTAAACCACTTAGGATTTTTAGGGTTATATCGCATGAATTTATCCCATAGCACAAACGCCATTGGCGCTGCGCCCATAGGTAGTCCGGGGTGTCCGGATTTCGCTTTCTCTACAGCATCAACTGCTAAAAAGCGAATTGAGTTGATACAAAGTTGTTCGAGGGTTTGAGTTTGGGTTGCAACAGCCATAATACGATTGTTTTTAACGATGTTAGCGTTTTGGTTAATAGCTTTATGTAGCTGGTAGGGTTATTTTTATTTTTTTCCCTATCACTATATTCTCATCATCCCATTACAACTTCTTGACACACAAGACGTACAGAAGCAGAATTTTTATGAAGGGACTTGGGATTAATTGTATAGACGATTGCTACAGTTATTCCGTTTTTAATTAAACTAATTTTGTCAAGTAAGGTTTATCGGTATGCCAAAATAAAGCCTTAAAATACAGGAGCAGGCTTACTAAAAAAAGATGCCCCTGCATTTTACAGAAATTCTCACCCCGCACAAAGCGCAAAAGGTAAGTCTTAAAGATGAAGGATGAAGAATGAACTTTGATTTGGACTCCATACTTCAATTATTCCTTCATTAAACAAAATTCTTAAAGGCTAGGGTCACGTTGTGACCGCCAAATCCAAAAGAATTAGATAAAGCTACTTGAATATCTAGAGCGCGACTTTCATGAGGAATATAATCCAAGTCACATTCGGGGTCGGGATTATCCAAATTGATAGTTGGTGGAACTCGATTATTCGCAATTGCTAATACTGTTGCTACTCCTTCGATACCTCCAGAACCGCCCAAAAGATGACCGGTCATGGATTTGGTCGAACTAACTGCAATTTTATGAGCATGTTCTCCCAAAGCTTCTTTCATTGCAGCAGTTTCGGTGGGGTCATTTACCGGAGTGCTAGTACCGTGAGCATTGATATAAGTAACCATTTCCGGAGTAATTCCACCATCTTTAAGTGCCAACTGTATGGCTCTAGCGGCTCCTTTTCCACCGGGTACTGGTGAAGTCATATGATAAGCATCACAAGTCATCCCGTAGCCAATCATTTCCGCATAAATTTTGGCTCCACGACTCAAAGCATGTTCAAGTTCTTCAAGAATCAAAATCCCTGCACCTTCACCCATAACGAAGCCGTTACGGTCTTTGTCGAACGGACGACTAGCTCGTAATGGCTCATCATTACGCAGTGAAAGCGTTCTAGCTGAAGCAAAACCAGCAATTGACAACGGCGTAATTGCCGCTTCGCATCCGCCGCAAATCATTGCTTGAGCGTATCCGTCTTGAATAATCCGAAAAGCATCGCCGATAGCATTAGAACCTGCCGCACAGGCAGTTACCGGACATGAATTGGGACCTTTAGCACCAACATGAATTGCTGTTAATCCAGCAGCCATATTAGCAATCATCATCGGTACCATAAACGGACTACAACGGTCGGGTCCGCGATTCATGTAGACGACTTGCTGCTCCTCCATCACCTTCAGACCGCCAATACCAGAACCAAGCATAATACCTACTTGTTCGGCATTCAGGTCATTGATAACTAATTGCGCGTCCGCAAGAGCTTGTTTAGCTGCCGAAACCCCAAACTGAGCAAACCGAGCCATACGCTTGGCTTCTTTGCGGTCCATGTAGTCGTGCGGGTCGAAACCCTTTACCTCACCAGCGATGCGGCAATCATGGCGTGAGGCATCAAATAAAGTTATTTCACCAATACCATTACGACCGCTGCTCAATCCGGACCAATATTCTTCTGGTGTGTTACCAATCGGTGTAATCGCGCCAACACCAGTTACAACAACGCGCTTTACTGTAAATTCTGTCATCTTTTCTTCTGGCTGGAGACCCAGACCTAGCCGTACTCGGGAGGTGTGGGAGGAAAGCCAGCCCTACGTGTGGTTTACAATTAGTCCGCAACTTCTTTTTAATAGCTTGGTCTTGCGGACAGAGAATTGACCAAGCCGTTTCCAATTAGCATCACTAACAGAAACTTGGTTTTTAGTATCGCCACTAACCCAACCTCTAATTTTTTTAGAGCTTTGAGTAGCTTCAACAAAATCACCTTTACGATATCCGTGACGGGTTACTGTTCCACCGTACTTACGGCGCACCCCACCCTTTGAATAGCTCATCATATGTAACTCTCTCCGAGAAATTGGCGGACGACGGATAACTGTTAATGGGCAAGGCGTAACATCTACTTGACCCACCCAATTTCTAGAGTTTAAAGAAGTAATACGATATTCAATAAATACAGAAGATGCAAGGGCTATGCCATCTACGGCGTGAGTAGAAATCACAGCATCAGACTTAGAAATCTTTTGTTTGACAAGTCCTAATTGTTTCCGTAGCTGTGAAGTTTTCCAACCCTCAATAGTACTTAGTCGGCATTCTTTACCTATCCGGTCAAACTGCCATTTCTGGGCGACCATTAGCGGACTGAATCCTTTATCGCCACGCGCTTTAATTTCTTCAATAACTACCTGGTACAACGGGAAAACGTTTTCTAATTCGTTTAATACTCGTTTCTCTAAATCGCGATTAGCTCTTATAGATGGTGGTATTTTACCCAAACGTCGGTTATCAAATCTAGCTTGGCGGTGAGAGCGTTTTGAATAAGGCAGCTTACGATTAATCCGCCTTCCCCTCCTTCCACGTCGCATCATTGCACGTTGTTCCATCCGGTGTTTCACTTTTTGAAACGGTAGAAAAATATGTCCAAGCCAGTGGGTGCATTTTATTGATTGTACGGCAATACCCGTATACAACTTGCCTGGATCTATTCCTACTACTAATTTTTGACTTTCTAAGCCCGCGTTTGGGGTCGTAAGTTGAATTGCAAATATTTGTAGATTATTTTTCCAAATTATCGCCCTACCGCTTTTTAGCCAACGTCTAGCCCTACTTGGCTTTGTCGGCATTAATGGATATCCGTATGAAGAAATAACTGGTACTCGTTGCATGGTATAACCCTCCGAGCTAAGTAATTCGTCTCTTCGACCACCACTAACAAGATGTCTTGTCTTTAACCAACGCCTAAACAATTAGGCTTAGAGATAATCCAGACTAGAGAAGTATCTGGAAGTCTTTACCAGTTAGTGGCTAAGCAGGTCTAGTCAATTCGATGTAAGAACTGTTTCTTACAAGCCCACTCCATAATCTATGATTTGGTGTGGGTTATTAACGATGATAGTTATGGTGGCTCGACCAGAAAACCGCAGATAAGCACATAGGAAATTGTAAATCGGAAATTAGGAACTAGGGATAAGAAAATTGTAATAGTTAGCGAGACAAAAAAGCTTTTTGTGCTAACTTTTTACCGTTCTTACTCCCCAATCCCTAATTATCTATTATCTATATTTCCTATGCTAGGCGGATGCGGCAACTTTACCATTAATGTAGTCAACAGCCTCTTGAACTGTAGTAATTTTTTCGGCGGCTTCGTCAGGAATTTCAATATCGAATTCTTCTTCCAAAGCCATTACTAGTTCTACCGTATCCAAAGAATCAGCCCCTAAGTCATTAGCGAAATTAGCATTGGGGGTGATTTTCTCATCCTCAACACCCAACTGTTCGGCAACGATTTTCTTGACTTTCTCAAAAATTTCCGCTTGGCTCATTGATTAAAATACCTCTTGCATATTGCTTATTTTTGCTCATACCAGGATGTGACCGTTTTTGAGCATATACATCTTATCGGAAAGCGCGGTCTCATACACGATATATATGTTTCCATGACGGCAATTTTTACGCTTTTTCCCTCGAATGTTACTAAAGATAAAGGTACATCCACGTTTTAATTGTCGTTCCGGGCTGAATGACTTTAGATAAAACGTTCCCGATTCGAGGCACTCCGAACTCAACAATAATTAAAAAACCTGGCTTTGCGTTTGGTTCAAAATATCGAATAAAGTAGATGCTCGAACGAAAGACATTCAGCAATCCTGCTCGAATTAACAACTTCATACCATACCAGCATCCAGATTAATAGAGTAAGGTTAACTTCATACTTAATACTTAAAGTTGTCTCTAATCTAGGAATGTCTCGGGGGAAGAAAATCTCCCAAATGCTATGTTTCAACTTTCCATTTTTTTTGAATTCATTACATCACAAGAAAACTGCAAATGCTAAAATACGCTTATTTTCCAGGTTGTGTCGCTCAAGGTGCTTGTCGAGAACTGCATTCTTCTACCGTAGCTCTATCTTCTGCTTTGGATATTGAACTGATTGAACTAAAAAAAGCAGCTTGTTGCGGCTCCGGTACTTTTAAGGAAGATTCCCAACTATTAGAAGATACTGTTAATGCCAGAAATATTGCTTTAGCAGAAGAATTAAACCTGCCTTTATTAACTCATTGCAGCACCTGCCAAGGTGTTATCGGTCATATAGATGAACGGCTCAAAGCTTGTGAAAAAAGCAATCCAGATTACTTAAATAAAGTTAACAGTTTGTTGCAAAAAGAAAGCTGTTCGCCTTATCGCGGAAGTACCGAAGTAAAGCATCTGCTTTATGCTTTGGTCAACGATTATGGTTTGGAAGAAATAAAAAAACGAGTCACTAAAAAATTAACGAATCTTAAATGTGCTGCTTTCTATGGTTGTTATTTATTGCGCGGTCAAAATATGCCGCTTGATGACCCTTTTAAACCAGAAGCAATGGAAAATGTTTTTCGTACAGTAGGAGCAACACCTGTTTATTATCAAGGTCGAACAAAATGTTGTGGGTGGCCTCTTTCGAGCTATGCTACTACTCAATCTTTTCAAATGGCAGGTAAAAATATTTCCGAAGCCATAGAAGCCGGTGCGGATTGTTTGGTTACACCTTGTCCTTTGTGTCACCTCAATTTAGATTCCCGTCAGCCAGAGGTGGAAAAAGTTATTGGACGTAGTTTAGGTTTACCAGTACTGCATTTACCGCAGTTAATAGCTTTGGCTTTGGGTGTTAGTCCCAAGGAATTGGGTTTACAAAGACATATTGTTTCTACGAAGCCAGTTTTGGAAAAATTGGGACTTTAAATGAAATTACTTGTTATGTGAATTAGACCCTCAAACCATGATTATTACGTTGATAAATTAAAAATCGAGGTTTAAGAAAGCCTCAAAAACCTTACTCTGTAAGGAAAATTTTTAATTCACATTAGACGTAAATTGTAAAATTCGGAGACGCGGTAACTACCGTAGGTATTGTGAGTGCCCAATAGGGCATAATTTCGCGTCTCTATCAAATTTCTCCTTCATAGCGACTCACCTCACCATACTTTTTGAAAAACTGGCAGTAAATCGGTTACGAAACCACCTTATGACAATTTTAAAATTCTTATAAGTTGATTATTTTTTTTACATAAATATACTTACTAAATATTTTTTATGTATCCATTTTTTTTGATGTTAATATTAATAATAATTTTCCTGAATTTAATTTTTTTTACATCAGGAAGGCAGTAATATTATTGTAAAGTTTTTATTGTAAAACTATTTTAAATACAACTTTATTAACTCTACAAATATATAAAAAAATAACAATCAATATTTAGATTTCATTAAATTATTACAATATATATAGGCACATTCAACAATTGCCATAATCTTGAAAAATATGGCACTGTAGAAACTACTCAAGCACCATAATTGATTAAGAAATTCTACTAACATTTACTGAATATGGTCGCTGAATCACTGCGTAAATTATGCAGTGATAAATTCACCTATTAAAAAAATACTTATGACTGCTACTTCAATTCAGTTAAAAAGGCAAAAAAACAAACAAAAAAATAAACTTAATCAAAATCATGATTTCGCGAAAAGAATTAGTAAAAGCAAGCCATGGCAAGCTTTAGGAAGATTCAAAATTGTTCGTCGTGGATACAGCATATTTCAAAATTGGTTACAGCAATTTAACTCTCAGTCTTATCAACAGCGGTTAAACAATACTCAAGTATCAGCAGTTTCAGCGGTTCAAGTTAATCAATGTGTAGATAATATTCGTAAACATGGAGTACATTTAGGACTGCATTTAACGGAAGATACTGTAAAAATAATTCGTTCATTTGCTGATTCTAATTTCTGCACCGAACCAAAACATGATGGCTTTTTCCTTGCTGCGGATATTAAAAACGGACGCTTAAATAGTAAAGGTAGGAGGGTAATGCGCGGACTAGTCAGCAATATCGATAAATGTCCCATCGTAGATACAATTGTCTCGGATGGGATGTTAATTGAAATTGCTCGAAAATATCTGGGTTATTATCCAACTTTGATAACTCGTCACCTGACTTGGAGTTTTGCTTCCGATTTAGATGAAGTGGAAATTCAGAAACTATATCCACCGACTAATTTTCATTATGATGTGGCTGGATTGAATTTTGTCACTGTGAGTTTCTTTATTACTGATGTAGACGAAAATACAGGTCCTCACATCATGATAGAAAAGTCTCATAATCGCAAGCCTTTAAAAATGCTTTTTCGGTCAAATATTCAAAAAGAAACGGATGTATGGCGTTATTATGACCGTTCCGAACAACTTACTATTACAGGTAATGCTGGATTTGGATTCTTTCAAGACCCATCTTGTATTCACAGATTAAAGTTACCAATAGATAGCAACCGTTTGATTCTACAAATTCGCTATTCTTAAACCATAATTGTCCATCTATTAAAATTATCAGTTGCGTGCACTGTATTCTTTCTGAGAGACGTGAAACTATATCACGTCCCTACATCTTTATTATTGGAATACAAATTATCAACTTAGATTAAGTAAGTCGGCAGAAATAAACAGAACTATGTTACAGAATGTAAATATGCTTTAAAGCTTTACTCCGACTGCCGATTGCCGACTGCCTACTGCCTTGTCCCAATTACAATTTTCAACGCCAACCTACTTATGCTTATGAAGCGGGAACATCCAAAATTTTATTTGAATTAGTACCTGGAAGTTGATTTTTTTCTTCCACTACCTTAACATTAACTTTTTTGAATTTAGCTTCTTCGGTTTTAGGTAAAACTAATTTTAAAATTCCATTTTTGAATTCTGCTTTCACTTGTTCATTCTTTACGGGTACGGGTAAATTAATCATCCGTCGAAATTTTCCGTAACGTAGTTCGGAACGATAATAACCGTTTTCATCTGTGTTAGATTCATCTCTAATTTCACCACTAATCAAAACAGCTTGCTTTGCTACCTGTACTTCCAAATTATTAGCATCTAAACCGGGAAGTTCTGAACGTAAAATTAAATCTTCTCTAGTCTCTTTTAGTTCAATAGCAGGTATCCAACTTGATGTTTGATACTTATTTATGCTTCGATTACAATCTAGCATTTCGTCAAACATTCTATCTATTTGACGAGTCAAAATTTCCATTTCATGAAAAGGTCGCCAACGTATTAATGCCATATTTCAATACCTTTGATTTGATTAATTAGAATCAGTTTCTTGGTTAAGAAATGATTTACTAGTTTCTAAGTCTAATTAGCAATCAAGCTAAAATCATTATTTAAAATGCATCTTTTAATTAATTGCTTTTGCCTTTATTTTGATTTATAGCAAAAAAATCATTAAATGTGTTTAATAGTTTAGATTGCATTTATTATGCAGTTAAAAACAAAATAAAACGTAGCGCTACTTATCAGGTCAAAGGTCAAAGTTTTAGTAATTATAGGTATTAATCTTTATTAACGTCTTAACATAACCATTATTCGGAATACTTTTTCCTTAACAGCCAGAGCAAAAAATATTGGATAATACCGGTTTCGGAAAATTGAATTTGCTCTCTCGTGTACTGTTTATAGCTTTATTTTTAATCATTACTTGCTACTTATTCATGATGAATTTCTGAACTCGAACTGACGTTAACCTAATTTTATAGTTCTATAAGAAACAGTAAAAATAAGTATAGTCATTCCAATTAATTTTCGTATGCTTTAAGTAGACTGGATTCCTCTTGAAATAAGGGTTTACTCAATTATGAAAATTATGGTTCTTATTTAGAATGATTATAAAAATAAAATTACCCGACTTTGATTAAAATCGGGTTTCAAACAATTTGATTAATCGATAGTAGAAATACAGAATCCGAAATTAAATTCGTTTAATCCTTCAGCTTTCTCTGTAATTTTCGGATATACTGATAAATTTCTGGTAATTTTTGAATAATCGCAGAAGATTTTAAATATATTTTGTAAGGTATTGCTGGGTTTCCGGAGACAATTTCTCCAGGTGAGACGTTGCTATGAACTCCAGCTTTTGCGGAAACAATCGCACCATCGCCAATTTTAACTTGATTCGCAACTCCTGATTGTCCGGCTAAAATAACTCGGTTGCCAATTTTTACTCCTCCTGCTGTTGCTGATTGTCCTGCTATAGCACAACCAGAACCTACTTTTGTTCCGTGTCCTATCTGGACTAAATTATCAATCACTGTGTTGCGACCAATGCGGGTTTCTCCCACAGCAGGACGGTCAACTGCACTATTACAACCTATTTCTACATTATTTTCCAGAACCGTATAGCCCGATTGCTCCATTTTGAACCAGCCTTCCTTGGTCGGAACAAAACCAAAACCTTCAGCACCAATTACCGTACCGCTGTGAATCACGCAATCCGAACCAATACGAGAGCGTTCGTGAATCGCACAATTAGCGTGTAAGAGAGTGCGATCGCCAATTTTGACATCAGGGTAAACCGTTACGTTGGGGTGGATGCAGACGTTATCGCCAATTTCTACGTTTTGCTGAATTACAACATGGGCACCAATATAAACGTCTTTACCAATTTTTGCACTTTCGTGAATTACAGCGCTCTGGTGAATTTCTGGAGCAGGTTGCCAAGGTTGATAGAATATATTGATTGTTTTAGCGAATAGCAATCGCGGTTCCTTTGCTGCTATCCAAGCAATTCCTTTTTCCCGTGCTTGTGAATGTAAGGATTCATCGATGGGTAAAACCAAAGCATTAGCAGTTGTTGTATCTATCGCACTAGCAAATTTAGCACCTTCTATATAGCTAATAGTGCCAGGTGTTGCTTCATCAATCGCAGAAAGTGCATTAATTTCTGGGTCAAGCTCTGGAGAGCTATTTAGGCTAGAATCAATGGCAGTGTCACCCAGTTTTTTAACTATTTCGCTGAATTTCATTTTTTAATTCAAGAGACAATTATTTACGGAACTTTGTAATTTGTCGTTTTTGATGGGAAATTTGTTCGGTAGAAATTAGGGAGTAGAAAATTCCGAGGAATTCTAAATAGATATACAAACAAAAACAACAAAAATTACAGTGAATAGTTTTTCTATATACATTTACAAAAGTAATTAACCAGACATTTTATGGAGTGAAAGTTTTAACAGAATATCGAAAATTATTGCACAAATTAGCAATAAAAATAAGGAATGAGGAGTCACGAATTAACGCAACTTCTCACTCCTGATTTAAAAAATAAGGTTTAAGGTTTTAAGGTCAAAGGTGAGGGGATGAGAGTTAGAAGTTAGAAGTAAGGAGTTAAGAGTTAACAATCTCCTCTTCCCAATTACCAATTACCAATTACCAATTACCAATTACCAATTCCCAATTATTATTTCTTCAGCAACAAATAGTATAATGTGCCATTACCACCAGTAACTCCGGCTCTATCACCGGCTACTTTTCCGGTACCCATAAAGTAATCAACTCTTCCAGGTGTTTTAATAGCACTACCAGTATCCTGGTCTAATACAAATCTACTGACTCGACGGTATTCTAGTCTTCCACCACGTCCAACATAAGGTAATCTAGTGTTGACTAATGCTAACGCACCGGGAGGCATTAAAGATTTGTCTGTAGCGATGGAACGCTCTGGAGTAAGTGGTAAATTAATACTACCGATAGCAGGTATATTACCTTTATCTCTAAAGAAAACGAAACGCTCCCAAACCGGTAAATAATCGTCCATAGCGCGGGGATTTCGATTGAAAAAGTTGATAATACCCGGCATTGTGGTCTGTTTACGAGTTATTTTTCCATCGTTAAGTAATGCTCTACCAATGCTCGTCCAAGGATAATCGGTTGCACCAGCGTAACCAACACCTGTAACGGTACCATCAGTTAACTTAAGTTTGGCAGAACCTTGGATGTGAACTAAGTATGCATCAAAGCGGTCTTTAAACCAAAATAGTTCTGACCCGCTTAAGCGACTATCTTTACCTAACAAACCATCCCTACCTTCAAGTTCTAGCCTTGTGGGATGTGGTTTTTGCCATTGTTTAAAGTCAGGAGGTAGCCGATAAAGGGGATACTTGAACTCTTCGGTACGAACGCGACTTGCTTCGTAAACCGGCTTATAATAAGCGGTAAATTTAACAGTACCCTTGCCATCGTTTCCGGTTGATTTGTAAAACCTAAACTCACGTCGAACTGCATTTTGCAATTCTGCTGCGGATTTTGATGTACGCACCAATTGACGGAAGCGTAATAAACTACGACGCACCCGGTTTAAGGTAATTCCCTTAATGGGATAATTTGCATACTTTCTAGCAGCACTAGGTTTTTCCAAATAGCTCAAACTGTTGTTAATCGATTGAATTAAAGCCCAGCGGTCACCTGGTTTACCCTTACCCTTTCCACCCCAAAAAATTTGCTCATCCCAACCCAAACAAGCGCGTTTAGGTTGACAGTTACCAGATAACCCAATTGGTTTTAGTGCAGGTACCGGAGTTATCCTCATTAGCGGTCGCGTTGGGGCTGTTCTGGGAGTGGTTGGTATTATGACAGGTCGCTGTTGTGGTACTCTTCTTCTAGGAGTAGTTGGTACCGGGGGTGGTGTCATAATCGGCACCTGAGCAAAAACCGAACGCGCTGGACTAACTAAAGCAATTCCCAGGCTCAAGGAAAACAAAGCAAGGGTTTTTCTCATAATTTATGTAAGTCTATCTTTCAATACTAGAACTAAATATCGGTTCAACTCGAATCGCTACAACCCTCTGCGGACGAAGTACCATGTATTCGCCGCTTATATTCTTTATTGGCACGTTTATGAAGTCATCAGAAGCAGATTTGGGCATAAGTTCGCCGCTGTACCACTTCTGAAACTCTTGAATTGTGGGAAAACGCACTTCTTCACGGTGTCCACTTTCCATTAATAGGTATACTGCGTATTCACTTGCACTTCTAGGCATAATGTTTGAATCATTTGAAACACATACACCACATTGTTAACCCACCCATTGCCTTAATGGAAAGGGGAAAAAGCCCGGATATTGAAAAATATATTAACATTTGCAGCATTGGACATGCTCACATATCGCAATTGTCAAGGGTTCCCATGAGAATTTCTTTAAGAAGAAAAAACTCTAATAGGTTCCCGTCAATTTGTTTTAGTCATTACAACTCAAATTAATAATCACTACTTAGGAATTAAGAACTACGGATAATTTCGGAGTAAGCCTCCTTTAGCATGGAGGTTTCTCTTTCCCTGATGACGCAAAGTAAACGAATAACTGTTCCCATACATCGACTGATTTTATAGATTTTTCCAACTATCTCAAAATTACTCTGCGTTTTTAGTATAAATAAGTGGCAAGTAGCAAGTAGAGAGTAAAAATATTGTTCTAAATAGTAAACGAGAGAGCAAATTCAATTTTCCCGTCTCCCAGATTGTCTAATATTTTTACGATTTTACAAACGAAAAAAGTATCCCCAATAATGGTTACTTTATCGGTTATTTCAAATTTTCTATAACTTTTATTTATCTGGGAATCTGGTTTAATTTTTGAATAACTCTTGGAGCTAAGGAATAGGGTTTTAGGCAACAGAGAATAGACAATATACTGTGTATGTTTCAAAATTACGTGTTATGTGAATTAGACCCTCAAACCATGATTATTAACTTGATAAATTAAAAATCGAGGTTTAAGAAAGCCTCAAAAACCTAACTCTGTAAAGAAAATTTTTAATTCACATTAGACGTAAATTCAAAATTTAAATAGTAGTCCTATATAAATCTTAAAATAACTAGTATATTTTCACTACTCTTGATTGTTTGGGTACTACTAGTCTTAAAATATTTTCAGACAGTTATTACTGTCCGGATGTCAAGAGACGTAAATCACTTTTTAATTTATTATTTTTCGGATAATACTTAGTTAATTTTTTAATTAATAATAGAGATTTGGATATAAGTTTAAGTAATGTATAAGTCAAAGAATTGATAATTGTTCATAATTGAACAAGTTAGCTGCAATATATGATTATATAGCTGTCTTACTGCTAAAAAACAAAAGCAAAAAAGACAATTTCTGTTCAAGTACCTACTAAATCTGTAAGTTAGGCATAAATACAGCAATCTAATAGTTCAATACATCGCAAATTTAAATAAAACTTTAATTCGTATTTACACAAATTTCTCTATTTCTACTGGAACAAATATTAAACAAATAAAATATGTACAAAGGTAGATGCAACTCCTACCCATGAGTAACATATCATACTATTGAAACTCTCTATACTATTCGTCAGAACTACCAAAATTTACTGCGTTGGGTAGATGCGGTGATTAACTAATCAATGTCATACATTAACCACTTAAGTCAAACTAATTCGGGTCAAGATATAGTGCAATCACAATTTCTAAAAACTGCACGTATATTAGTATTCTTTATCGTTATTGCAATTTTTTGTGGAGCAGCTTGGTTACTTGTTCGAGATGAAACATTTGTGCGTTCTGATTCGGCTTTTGTAATTCTAGCTGAGGCTTTGATGACAATAGCAGTTTGTCTCACATTGATTTGGAAAGGTAGCAAAATAATTGAAACTACTTGCATTCAAAGGGATAAGGCTGTAAATGCATTAAGAGAAAATCAAGCAAAGTTGAAAAATTTTGCAGATGAAAGCCTTATTGGTATCGTAGAATTAGATGCAGATGGTCGTATCTATGTTGCAAACGATGAATTTTTGCGAATAACGGGTTATACAGATTCTGTTTTGCTAACTGGTGAATTAAATTGGTTTGATATTACGCCGCTAGAGTATAAAGATTTAGAAAGCGAATACTTCTCTCAAGCTAAAGTTATTTCAAGCTGTGAGCATTACAAAAAGAAGTTAATTTGCGCTGATGGTAGGCAAGTTGAAGTTAAAGTTGGTTGTATTTATTTGGAAGAAGAAGCTAAGTCAAATAATCAGCCACACAAGTATGTTGTTTACTTAAGCGAATGCGATACAACTGAACAGAATTTTGGTTTTAGACCGCATTTGTTAGAGAATTTACTAGATGTATTACCAGCACCATTGTTATTGATTGAGCCGGGAACAGCTAAAGTTACTTTTGCCAATCAAGCAGCGAATAAAATGGCAGGTGGTCAATTTTCTTTAGCGCAATCACAACAAGAATATGGCAAGTTTTACCGTTTTACTGACGCAGAAGGAAAATTGATTCCCAGCGAACTTACACCCCCGATACGAGTTGCTCTAGGTGAAAAAATCGAAGGAGATGAAATTAACTGGCACGAAGGAGATAATATTCATCAATTAAAGGTATTTGCAGATACATTACCAGCAACAAATGGTTATCCAGCTACCTGTGTAGCTTTACTTCAAGATGTTAGTAAGTTAAGACAGCTAGAAGAATCTTCGAGGTTATGTAAAGAAGGGCTGGAATCAGTATTTGACACAACTAATTATCTAATATCTTGCAAACAGCCACAAGAATTAATTGAAGTCTTATATGGCAATATTGCAGAAAAATTGGATTTAGATTGCTATTTATATTATTTGAGTGATAAAAATACTCAACAAATAAATTTAACTTCTTACAGTGGAATTAATTGTTCTCAAGCAAAAGATTTAGAACCGCAAAAATTCGGTCAAGGAATTTGCGGTACTGTAGCTAGCAAGCTTAAAGCTGTAAATTTAGAAAACGTACAGCAGTCTAAAGACTTAGATACGGAATTTATTCGTAGTAATGGTATATCAGCTTATTACTGTAGTCCTTTGATAGCCCAAGGAAAAATTCTGGGTACAATTAGTTTTGGTAGTCGGACTCGTGTAGGCTTCAACAATCACGAAATAGCTATGATGCAGGCAGTCTGCAACCAAATTACTATAGCAATTCAGCGAGCAAATTTAATTAATTCGTTGCAAAAAGCTAATTGCATCAAAGATGAATTTTTAGCTATTTTGTCTCATGAATTGCGATCGCCATTAAATAGTATTTTAGGATGGTCGCAATATTTACAGGTTCGCAAGCTTGACGAAAGTACTACCTCAAGAGCTTTAGAATCCATAGAGCGTAATGCTAGAGAGCTTCACAACACGATTGAAGAATTGCTTGATATGTCGCGGACAATTCAAGGCAAAATGCAACTTAATGTCAAGAATTGTAATTTAACTTCAATTGTTGTCACGGTGATTGAAAATTTACGTTCGGCAAGTCTTGCTAAACAAATAGAAATAAAATTATCGCTTCATAAAGGTTTAGAGATTAACGACCGTATAGAAAATACAGAATTCGCAGACACTTTTGAATCGTTAAAGCATCTTTCATCTCTCGCTACAATTCCTGGTTCTAATAATACAACACTGAAAAACCGCAATTTTGTAGTTGCTGGCGATAGTCAACGTTTAAGCCAGGTAATGTGGAATTTACTTTCCAATGCCATTAAGTTTACCTCTTGTGGAGGTTGTATAGAAGTGTGCTTGTTGGAAGAAAAAACAAACGATAATTCATTATCTTATGCCGTAATTCAAGTCAGCGACACAGGAATGGGTATAAATTCTGAGTTTATTCCTTATGTTTTTGACCGTTTTCGTCAAGGTGACAGTTCCAGCACCAGGGCACATGACGGGCTAGGATTAGGATTATCAATTGTACGTCATATAGTAGAATTACACGGCGGTAGCGTTTGCGTAGAAAGTCCAGGAGTTGGAGAAGGTTCTACATTTACAGTTAAATTACCGCTCGTTACCACAACCCAATCGCAATTAGCCAAAAAAAAATCCTGTGAGAAATTTGTTGTGATTAATTGAGGAAGGGAATAGCGGAAATTACGGTCTTGGGGTCTCCCCAAGTAGAGTAAATTTCCAAGACAGGGAATAGGGAGAAAAATAGTATGTTGTTTTGAATTGTAGAGTTAGAAAATAAAACTAAAAATAGAACTAAGACTAAAAATAAAATTTTCTGGCTTAAAAAGCGACTACTCTAGTTATGATTTAGCAATTCTTGACTAATTGTTATAATTAATTATTTATTTATAAGTATTTTTACGTAAACAAAGTATTTATAATTCCCTATTCCCTGATTATTTACTCATGAGGATAAGGCTCGCCAAGTTCTCGGACCGACAATACCGTCTGCTACTAAACCTCGACGGCTTTGAAAAGCTTTGACAGCAGTTTCAGTTAAAACACCGAAATCACCATCAACTGTAATCGGATAGCGTTTTGCAATTAAAAGTCGTTGTAGAATTCTCACAGAATTACCTCTATCCCCAAAACGTAAAGTTGGTAATCTATTCACGGCAGTTGGTTGTAATATCATGGTTGGTTGTTGATTTATATTTTCTCTCATAAAAAATCCTTACTTATACCTTATCCAGATAACCAAGCAATTACCTCTGTATGGAAATAGCTCGGATAGCCAACTTAATTTACCTCAACATTAAAAAAAAAACCACAGATAAAAACTTACCTGTGGTTAAAGTTCATACCTCCATGAACTACGATTTCATATTTACAGCGTAATCTAGAACAATAACTCTTTGAAGTACCCGCTGGGGGGAGATTGGTAATAAGTAGTGAGTAATGAGTAGTGAGTAAGAAGTAATGAGTCGTAATGGAGAATTGAGCAGCACACACAAAAATAAAAAAAGAATTTACTTACTACTTGCTACTTACTACTTACTATTCCTAACTCCTAACTGATAACTGTTAACTGATAACTGTTCACTGTTCACTGTTCACCCAATTCCTTCAATTACTGGGTGAAAGAAGAAAGCAAATCCCAAAACAGCGTAGGTTGCTAGTAATAAAGTCCCTTCTAACCAGTTTGATTTACCATCGGAACTAATGCTGTTGGCAATTAATACTGATGCAGCAACTGCTACTAGTTCAAAAGGATGAAAATCTAAGTCCATTGGTTGTCCCATGAATTTGCCTATTATCACGAGTAGTGGAGCAACGAATAGAGCTATCTGCATGGTGGAACCGACTGCTACAGAAAGCGAAAGGTCCATCTTATTTTTCATCGCTACTGTAACTGCTGTAGCATGTTCTGCTGCGTTACCGATAATGGGTACTACTACTACCCCTGTAAATAATGCTGTCAAACCTAGTTGAGATGTAGCTGTTTCTAAAGAATCAACTAACAGTTCCGATTCAAAAGCAACACAAACTGTACATGCAAGTAATACTCCGACCCATAAAACCAGATTTGGCGAATCTTCTTCAGATTCCATCAATTCCGTTTCTGCTAAACCCACATCATACAAATATGAATGAGTTTTCATGGAGAATACCAAAGTCAAAACATAAACAATTATCAAAACAATCGCTACAGCTAGAGAGAGGTTTTGCAAAGTTGTTTCGCTAATTCCTTCTGAGGTATAGTTAACAGCTGTTGGTACCAAAATTGCAATTACAGCCAAGTTCATAGCTGCTGCATTCATCCGGGCTATTAATGATTGAAATGTTTGTTCTTTATAGCGGATTCCCCCTAATAACATGGAAAATCCCATTACTAAGAGTAAGTTACCAATAATTGAACCAGTGATACTGGCTTTGACTACGTTTACATAACCTGCTCTCAGGGCAATTATGGCGATAATTAATTCTGTAGCATTACCGAAGGTAGCATTTAACAACCCTCCAAGGTTAGGTCCTGCTACAACTGCAATTTCCTCTGTAGCTGTTCCCATCCAAGCTGCTATCGGGATTATTGCTAATCCAGCCGCAATGAATATGGTTAAGTCACCCCATTCGAGGAACTTAGCTGCTAGAGAAACGGGAATGAAAGCTAGTAAAACCAAAAATAAAATCTTTTTTCCAGACATTTATCACCTGAAGTTGACGTGGGTTAGTCGCAAGTCTTTTTTTACAAGGACTGTCATCTAAGAATTAGTAATCTTTCCCCGCAAATTTTAACTGGAGCAATATTAAGATTAATCCTTAGCTCTTATTCAAACATCAATCCTTAGTATTACTCAGATAGTGAAGACAGAAGCGACTAAACTCCAAGATACTCCATTCGGTTATGAGTAAGCGGTTCCGAAATTCTACTGTTTTGCTTTTTTTTCCGGATATATAAAATAAGATTACGTTTTAAGTAGTGCGAGCAGTCAAAAGAGCAAAAAATAAAAAAATCCGAAATTTATCCTATACTAATAATGAGTTTTAATATATTAAGAGAGAATTAAAATTTTTCCTATAGATTGGCGGGGAAGATTTTGCTCGTGAGAATCGTGAGATTAAATTAAACTCAGTAATCAATTCTTTCTTGTCTTTTGTAAAAGGACTTCTTGATAAAAAATCTCGCAAGCATCTAGTATAAATTTTGATGCATCTGCTAATCTAACAGCGCCTAAACAAACTCAACATTTGATTATTTTTAAGGTTTTTATCCACAATTTCTGAAAATATTCTGCTTTGTAAACGGGCTGAGGTTTTGTTCGGCGCAATTGCAAGTTTACCTCTAAAAGGAATAACTCTACATGACTTTGAGAGCTGAGTTACCAGCTTCTGTTGGTGCCAAAAATTCGATTGATAATCAAAGTAACGACGAAGAACGCAATCTCAATCCTTTAAAAACGGCTGCGGGAGTCTATGTGACGGTACACGGTCATTTTTACCAGCCTCCACGGGAGAACCCCTATTTAAACGCGATTGAGCGTCAGCCCGGAGCTGTACCATTTCACGATTGGAACGAGCGAATTCACCATGAATGCTATCGTCCTAATGCTTTTGCCAGAATCTTAAACGAGCATGGTGAAGTCGTGGGGATCGAGAATAACTTCGAGTATATGAGCTTCAATATCGGACCTACATTGATGTCATGGTTGCAAAACTACGATATTGACGTATATCAGCGAATTATCGAAGCAGACAGGAAAAGCAGCCAGCGTTTGAACGGTCACGGTAATGCGATCGCACAGGTGTACAACCACATTATTATGCCGTTGGCGAGCGAGCGGGATAAGTTAACCCAAATTCGCTGGGGTAAAGCAGATTTCCGCTCTCGTTTCGGACGCGATCCCGAAGGAATGTGGTTGGCTGAAGCTGCTGTGGACTATGCAACTTTAGCAGCTTTGGTAAAAGAAGATATCCGCTTTATTATCCTTGCACCTTCACAAGCCGAGCGCTGTCGTTTGATTTCGACTGTTGAAGAACCCGAATCAGAATGGCACGAAGTAGGAGGAAATCAAATTGATCCCACTCGTCCCTATCGCTGCTATTTACCAGGGAATTCAGAAAATAATAATTCTGAACGTCAATATATAGACATATTTTTCTATGACGGTCCGATTTCCCGAGATATGGGCTTTAGCGATGTGGTTTACAATTCAAATCACTTTGCAGGACGTATCGGTGCAGCAGTTCGTGGGGATCATCGTCAGTCTCAAGTAATTTCTGTAGCGACAGACGGAGAAACTTTCGGACACCATAAAAAAGGAACCGAAAAAACTTTGGCTTATGCTTTCACCAAAGAGTTTCCTAACTGGGGTTGGACTGTAACTAATTTTGCTCATTATCTCAGTTTAAATACTCCCACTTGGGAAGTTGAGTTAAAGCCCGTAACCGCTTGGAGTTGTGCCCACGGCGTTGATAGATGGCAAGACGATTGTGGCTGTGGTGGTGCCCCCGGCTGGCATTTAAAATGGCGCAGACCATTGCGTGATTCCCTCAACTGGTTGCGGGATAAATTAGTTGAAGTATATGAGGAGCAAGGTAGTAAATACTTTTCTGACCCTTGGAAAGCACGGGATCAATATGTCGAGGTTTTATTAGACCGCGCTCCAAGCAATATTTCCAGCTTTTTGAATCGACATCAAAAGCATGAGTTACAAGCATCCGAACAGGTAGACGCTTTGCGTTTATTAGAGATGCAGCGTCATTCATTATTAATGTTTACTAGCTGCGGGTGGTTTTTTGAAGAAATTTCCCGTCCCGAAGGAACCCAAATCCTCCGTTATGCAGCCCGTGCTATGGAATTAGCAGCAGAAGTTGCAGGGGTACAATTAGAAAAAGATTTTCTAAAACTATTAGAACAAGCTCCTAGCAACATAGATTATTTTAGAACCGGTGCTGAAATTTATCGCCAATTGGTGTTACCATCTCAGATTAGCTTTAAACAGGTGGCAGCCCACTATGCAATTACTTCGCTGTTTAACGGACATCAACCAGTAGAAAAATGGTCTGGTCTTGCAGACAATAATGATTTACAAAATTCGCAACTCCACCACAAACAGATTTATTGTTATACAGCCCACGAATTAGATTATCAGTTACAGCGCTTGGGTTCGATAACTTTAGCAGTAGGACATTTAAAACTAGTGTCCGAAGTTACCTGGGAAAGTCAGCAAATGACATTCGCCGTACTGCATTTAGGAGGTTGGGACTTTCACTGCTGTATCCAACCATTTGAAGGGAAACGCAGTTATACTCAACTCAAAGAAAAAGTATTAAATGCAATACAGCAAGGCAGCGCGGCTCATACCATTTTGGTAATGACACAGTTGTTCGGTGAAGAATCATTTAACCTGCAAAATCTCTTCGCTGAGGAACGTCATAGATTGATGAGATTATTAAGTAGAGAAACCCTAGCAAGAGTAGACCAACTTTATACTCAGACCTATAGGGATAACTACGGAGTGTTGATGGCATTTCACCGAGATGGATTAGAAGCACCCAAAGAATTGCAAGCAGCAGCCGAAATAGCCTTAGAATATCGGTGTATGATGACACTGCAAGCTTTAGAGCAAGATATTGAGGAAGCCCAGTTAAGCTGGAATCATTTAGTAGAATTAGAAGCAATAGCAAACGAAGCCAAACATTTGCACTGTCACCTCAACCTTCCAGAAGGTAAACAAATATTAGAGCGTTTGAGCTTGCGATTGTTATGGCAATTGTTATACGATGCCAACGGTAGTTTTGAGTTTCAGATTCAGCGCTTAGAACGATTGATTGAGGTTGGATATTATTTGAATCTGGGTCTTTCTTTAGAACGTTCTCAAGAGTTGTATTTTAATTGTTTGCACGCTGAAATACTACCAAAGACAGTCGCTGAAATCTTGAACGATAGCGACAAAAATCAATTGCGTCAGCTTTTGAAATTGGGACAAAGGTTGAAGGTTGATGTTAGTTATTGGTTGAGCAAATTGGGTTAAAAAACTGTAGACAACGGTATTTGAATAAAACCCATTCATAATCTAGAGACGTTGCATTGCAGCGTCTTTTTTTATTACTATTAGGTGATAGATAATTGATAACTGGTAATTAACCGATTTTTCTATCATTCCCATCCCACAATATAATGCTTTTCGGTCGAGTACAATACACTTTGATAGACCTCACCCCCAGCCCCTCTCCTTATCAAGGAGAATGGTGTGTTATCCCGTAGCGTAACGCACTAATTATGTAGATACTAAGCTATAAAGTTTTTAAAAACAGTCTTATTTAATAATCTAATTGATAGAACGCTAAAAAATATAACTAAAATTCCCGTAATTAAAAATACTATATTTATAGGTATCCCAAATATAACTATAGCTGTAGTAAATTTGAAATGAATAATTAATAATAAAATCAAGTACTGCCAATATTTGTGTAGTGCGAATAAATCAAGTGAGTATGTAGATAATTTGTGTATATACCAAGAATATTGAATATCTAAGGAATAGATATAGCAGAAAATTGTTAATGCTCCACAAATTATAGAAATTCTTCCATATATACTAGAGGAATAATCATAGCTACGCGAAAATACATCATGCAAGAAAAACAGTAAATATGCTGCCAAATATAAGAATCTATATTTTATTATTTGATTAGGACTATTAACTAAATAATAGGCTATGGGAACATAAACGATAAAGTTTATTAGCCAATGATATGGAATATTTGAATCATTTATACAGAAGGCTTCAAATAAAACTAAACTAGATATGATGATGATTAAATTTATAGTATCTGTCAGTTTTTTATGATTAATTTTCTGATATAAAAAAGTGAAAACAGTCAACCAAATTAAACTAAACATGAAATAGAAAACTGAATCACCGACTAATGGCAAACTAGGTTTTAATCCTATCAGAATATCCCAAGAAAACTTGGAAATTTGTTTTGTAATTATTAAGAAAAATATAAATCGAATTAAGATTTAATCCTAATCAAGTTTTTGGCTGGTTAAAGATGAGCGGTGGGTAGAATAATTCTGATGGTTTTACAGATATT
>JBCBHT010000068.1:0-28416 GCA_038525335.1 Cyanobacteria bacterium J06621_15
CCCACGATGCGAAAATCAAAGGTAGCGATTACGAAAAAGCTTGTACTCAATACCTTAATCAAAGCTTTAATACCAGACAAACACCGGAAGAATTAACAGCTGTCAAACGAATTCTTTCCAACCCGATGGATTTGACGTTAATTGCTTTGATGCTATCCCAAGGTGAACATCCCGATTTATTCCACCTGCAACAACAACAATATAATTTAATGGCTGAAGAATACGAGCGATTTTGGAAACAGGATTTTCCCCTCAAGCAGTTTTCTGAAGCGGTTTATCAAATGCGGGTTAATGATGAAAGCGCTTTACCAGATGATGAATTTTACAACGAATTACTCTGTATGGAAGACGAAAAATATAAAATGGTCGTCAGCCGTCAGTGGCAAGATTGTGAAGGTGAAGCCTGTAAGGAATGGTATTTTCGTCACGATAAAATCATGGATTACTTTATCGTTCAAACCTTCCTTGGAAAATGTAATGAAGCAGAATGTAGATTAATTGATAACATTGGTGACCCGCGTTTTCGCGGAGTTTATTTTCTGTTAGCAACTTTGTTACCGTTGAATGAAGCTAAAGATTTACGAGAAAAGTTGATAGATTATGCAGCCGATACAAAAGACCATACCGTTAGCGATACTTTTGTGCAATTGTTGAGGACAAGATGATTCAAAGGTCAAAGTTTAGAGGTTAAAGGTTAAATGTCAAAGGTTATTTATGTGAGAAGTAATGAGAAATATTTCGTTTTTTCGGTAAGTTAATGGTGCGTAACGGCATTTTCTCATTTATAGTTTATCTTGATAAATAATCGAGCCGTTACACACCCTACAATTTAATTATTCAATTTTGGATTTTGGATTTTGGATTGGTAATTGGTAATTGGTAACTCCTAACTCCTAACTCCTAACTCCTAACTCCTAACTCTCTCCTCACTCTCTCAAAACATACCCCACACCCCGAACGGTCTGAATCAACCGCTTTTCTTTGTTCGCTTCTAATTTCAACCTTAAATACCGCACGTAAACTTCAATAATGTTGGAGTCTCCCATGAAATCGTAACCCCAGACTTCTTCGAGGATTCTGTCTCTGGTAATCACCTGTCGGGGATGTCCTAATAAATATTCGAGCAAGTCAAATTCTTTAGCAGTCAATTCAATTAATCGTCCGTTTCGGTAAACTTCCCTAGTGCTGCGGTTTAATTTTAAATCCTCGAATTCTAAGTTATCTTCGCTGCTTTCCTCGGAAGTCCTGCGAATGCGTGCCCTGACTCTCGCCAATAACTCTTCTACACTGAATGGTTTTACTACATAATCATCCGCACCTGCATCCAAACCTGCTACACGGTCGCTGACTTCATCCTTAGCAGTCATCAAAATAATTGGTACCTTATCTCCCGTGCTTCGCAATCTCCGACATATTTCTAAACCGGTCATTCCCGGTAGCATCCAGTCCAACAGGATTAAATCGGGACTCGATTCCCGAGCCATAGTTAACCCGGCTAATCCATCATTCGCGACACTGACTTGATAACCTTCAAAACCTAATTCTAATTCTACAAATTTCGCTAGTTTAACTTCGTCTTCTACAAGTAAAATGTGCGGTGTCATAAAAGCAAATTATTTTAATTATATAAAATTGTTCTTTGTGTTGATTCTATGTATATATCATGATTCGGGTTTAATAATTGATGTTACAATAACATCGTTTTTATTTGAGTAAAATCATTGTATATTATTTATATTTATTGGATATTGATGGGAAAAAATATTGATTCTGGATATTAAAACAGCGGTTTACGATAAGAAAGTAGTTTAAAATTCAAGAAAATTAATAATAGTATTAAACATTTAATTAGGAAATCTAATTGGTTGGGAAAAATCTATGCTACTAGAATCTCAAGCTTTTCAACGGAAGCAGCGAACTTTAGAAGTTTTATCATCTCTTAGTTACCGAGATGGAGAATTGAGAGAATTTTTAAAAGAAATTGCCATAGGTGTTAGTAAATTAATTACTATTGATTGGTCTGTAGTAACTTTTTGTCAGGGTGATTTTGATAAAATTCTTGCTAGCAGTGTTGAATTGGATGATTATGAAAAAACTTATTCGTTACATGGTACCGTTACCGGAACAGTAGTTAAAACTGGAAAAAGTCTTACTATTGATGATACTAATTCTTGTCAGGAATATGGTGCTGTACCATCCGGATATCGTTCTTATTTAGGAACTCCCTTACGTACTTCGACGGGAGAAGTTATTGGTACAATTTGTTCGTTTCATCAACAACCCCGCAAATTTAGTTCTGAGGAAGTTGACATAGTAGAATTATTTGCAGAACGTGCAGCAACAGCAATTGATAATTATCAGCTTTATCAGCAACAATGCAAGTTTAACGAATTATTAGAGGCTGAAGTAGCTAAAAGAACGGAGGAATTAAAAGCAGCGCAAGCTAAACTTGTGGAAAGAGAACGTTTGGCTGCGATTGGAGAATTTGCTTCGGGGATTATTCATGAAATTCGTAACCCGTTTACTACGATGAAAATGGGTTTGAATTATTTTAAAAAAACAGATAAATCCGAAGCTGCTCAAGTAAGAGTGTCTTTAGCATTAGAAGAAGCGGATAGGTTAGAAAGGTTGTTAAAAGAGATTTTGATGTACGCAAAACCTCAAAGATTAGATTTAGTACAGATTGATATTAATCAGTTTATTTCCCAAATGTTAGAATCGCTGCGAATGATACCAGCAGCAACCCAACGTCAGATAGAATATTATCCCCCATCAACTCAGTTAAAAGTCATGGGAGATAAAGATAAACTCAAACAAATTATTATTAATCTTGTCCGTAACGCTTGTGAAGCTATCAGCGTAGGAGAAACTGTAAAAATTCAGTTGGAAAAAATGGCAAGTGATTCTAAAGTCCAAATTGAACAATTATCGATTAACATTTGCAACGGAGGAGAACCAATTCCCCCAGAGGTTTTACCGAAATTAACTCAACCTTTTTATTCGACAAAATCTTCTGGAACCGGACTGGGGTTAGCAATAGTTAAACGCATAGTAGAATCTCATAATGGTAAATTGCTGATTAAATCTTCCACTGAGGAAGGAACAACAATAAGTGTAAAATTACCAGTTTATTCTTAGCAATAAGCGGTAATATCTTCACCACATTCATCAGCTAGATAGCACAAAGCTTTAAAGCGTAAAGTTACAACTTGCTCGTAAAGAGGGTTTAGTTTACACATTGGAGGAATGTGAAATAATTTGCGACCAAAAACTACAATATCGCGTTCAAAAGGACATTGAGCGGGAATTAATTTACAGAGAAAATGAGCTAATTTTGCATTTTTAACTTCTTGAGAATCTAACCACTGACGAATGGGAGAAAGAAAGTCGCGTTGAGATTTGAATTGAGTAAAGCTTGTCATGATTTTTACCTGATTTTTTATAATAGAAAATGAATTTTAAATCCCTTTCTGTATATAAATAGGTACAGATTTAATTAGTTATGCATTTTCTATCCAACGAACACCTATAACTACATACAGCTATTTGAGGGTTCCGGATGTTTTGAGGAGAAAATAATTTGAAAAAGGAAAAGAGTAGAGGGAATAGGGAATAGAGACAAGATAAAACTTACTTGATTCCGTAAATTGTCAATTAGTTGACAAATTTTATAAAGTTAATATTCCCTTACTTATAGGTTTTGTAATTTATGAATAAATAGTTATTTAGATAATTATTAATTTATTTATCAAATTTATAAGAGTTATAAGATTTGTTCAATTTCAGGTGATACACGTCATTTTTTTAGAAACGTTGTCAGATAACATCTTTCCATATTTGTTTTTGTATCTAAAAATTCAGATTTATTGATTTTCCAGAACAATCAAAAACTACAGCGCTATAGTTTTATTCACCATTTCCTAAATCCAATTAAGATAAGATAGCAGCGTGTCAAATGATAATCAGCAACGAAGCGATAGTGAAAAATGCCCAAATGGAAACTAGTTACAGAATTTAGCTTTGATAGCGCTCACTATATCAAAGATTATGATGGTCCATGCGGTCGGATGCACGGTCATAGTTATAAAGTGAAAATAGAAGCAGCTAGTAATAAATTGCACTCTTCAGAATACTGTCCGCATCCGGTGATGGTTGCTGATTTTAGGAGCTTACGCTGGGCTAAAAAAGATGTTACTAAAGGAGGATTAGACCATTGTGTTCTTAATGAAGTACTTCCTCCCGAATATGAAACCACAGCAGAAATGATTGCTAAATATATATACGACGAAACCAAGAAGAAATTACCAGAAGGGGTAAAAATCAAAGTTGCTGTTTCGGAGACTGCTAATTCTTGGGCTGAGTATGAGGATGATTGAGGATTTTGGTTGTTTAGATAGAAGCTTGTAAAAGCAATATGAAAGGTAAAACTATTAGAATTTTTTTGGTTGAAGGGACACCTAATAGTATATTGACAGCGGAAATTATTAATTGGACTGGAAAAGTAATTGTTGCACCCCGTTCGCAACTTCCGGAACTAGCTACACGTAATGAAGCCAAGCGTACAGGTGTTTATATTTTAGCTGGTGAAGACCCAGAAAATTCGATAAAAGAAAGAATATATATTGGTGAGAGCGATAATGTTTTTAAGAGATTAACCGACCATAATAAAGATGATAATAAAGAATTTTGGACGCGAACAGTATTAATTATTAGTAAAGATGAAAATTTAACAAAATCCCATATCCGTTATCTTGAAAGCAAATTGATTCAATTAGCACAGCAAGCAAGAAGAGGAACTATCAATAATAGCACTGCTCCAGAAACACCTTCTCTACCTGAATCTGATACTGCTGATATGGAATTTTTCTTATCACAAGTTCAGATGTTATTACCAGTATTAGGATTTACTTTTGCTCTTCCCGTACCAAATCCGATTTTATTCAATGAATTTGATGAAGATAATAAGATTCAAACTAAAAATGTATCACCTATCTTTTACATGAAAACATCTGGAGTAGAAGCAAAAGCTCAAGAATTAGACGGTGAATTCATAGTATTAAAAGGTTCAAATGCTAGAAGAGAGACTGTAGAATCTTTTTCCAAAAGAAGTATAGAATTACGACAAAGGCTGATTGAGGAAGGAAAATTAATTAATAATTCAAGCGAGGAATATTTAGAGTTTGTGGAAGATGTTTATTTTACAAGTCCTAGTGCTGCTGCAGATACTATCGCTGGGAGAAGCTGTAACGGTCGTATTATGTGGAAACTTATAAATACGAATATTACTTATAAGGAATGGCAAGAATCAGAAATTGAGAAAGCACAAAAACAATCGAACATTATACAGAATCAACTTAGTCTTTTTAAAGAGGACAATTAATATTTTTCTATATTTCAATACTAAAAAGAAAAATATTCAAAATAAATCAAACTCTGAGTCCATTTTAATAGACTTCTGCTATTAGCCTGGGACTTGCAGTCCCAGGTGATTGAGAATAAACATAGCAGTCTATATATTTTACAAATTGAGAAAAAACCTATATCTACCGATTATTAACTATTTCCAAATACCGTTGTAAATCTTTAACTCGCTGTTCGGTAACGTCAGCTAAACAATTCATTTCAAGTACTGGTTGTAGAGTACCTCCCTCAGCAAAATCTCCTTCAAATTTACAGCTTTTATCTCTAAATTGAATCCAAGCACGTTGAGCATTAACTAATTTATTCTGTTGACTTCTAACCAATTTTGGCTTTAATTGACGATAAACTTGATTCAAATTTTTATCTGCTTTTTCATAGCTTTGTCCGGCACAAACTTTCATTTCATAAGTTGTTTGAGGACTGTTACAATTAACTTTCTGAGCTATTTCAAAAGAATCACCGCGAGCTATATTTGGTGCAGCTACAAAACCTAAAATTGGTAAAGAAATCAAGGCGATTTTTTGTAGGGTAGAACGTAATTTCATTGTTAAATATCCTTGTTTGTGTGTTGTACTTATTACCTCAAATTTCATTTTCTATATTCCGGATTTCTCTCGGTAATTTTCTCTAATCCACGTAGGATCTGGGTAAAGTATGCTTTTGTGAGGCTATTTATTCGTAAAGGTTCGTAGCAAGGAAGCAAGAAATAAATTCTTTACTACTCTTTACTACGAACCCTTGTATCTAAATTTAAATTATTTCATCGAAAATTTTTCAGGTTCTCCGACTTCCGGAACAATATCAATTTCTATTTTAAAAGTACCAACAAAACCACTTCCATAAACATCAAACTCCCAACCACCATTTTTAAATTCCATTGCTTTCTCTCCTTTATGAGCAAATTTTTCATCTTCATGTTGAAAGTTTTCATCATCATGTAGAAATAGCTGTAAAGGTTGATTTTCATGTGGTAGTAATGCACGAATATAGTACTGCTTACGGAAAATCATATTGTCGGAAAACCCAATACCGAGTAAATCCCTTTCTCCTACATAAAAATCGAGTCGCATCACCATATCTTTTCTGGTAATACATTCGTCTTCCAAAATAGATTTTGTATCGAAATAACCTTCCCAAATTAGTTTATTTTCATCAGCCCAACCAAAACCAAGTTCTTCGTTGCTTTCTTGAAAATCAACGTTATTATTAGCATTGGTTTTAGTAAAAGGACCGTAACAGTTTTCTGCATCTTTACTTTGATGAAATAACTCAAAATCTACACCACGGGGCTTAATACAAACTCCAAAAAAGAATTCACTTTTACCAAATAAATCTTTTCCCCGAGTTACTTCACCCCGGACAAAACGCAATCTTGCTTTTAAGTTACCGAAAAAGAAGCGTGTGGCAATTTCAAATGCTTCTCTGGAAGTAACTATAGAATCTCTACCGCTATGACTTTTATGAATAAACGTTCTCAACGCTCCTGGTATTTGAGCGTAGGTTTGTTTAACTAATCCATCACTGCGATTGTAATTTGTTCTATACTCGTCATCTACTGAAAATAATCGATTAGCAAAGGATGCTATTACTTTGTCATAGGTTCGATAATTTGTACCAACGATAGTGAGCAATCTTTCTAAAGGGAAATATTTATGAAAATTGACAAAAGATTCTGGTTTTTCTGGGTCTTTTTGGAAACCTGGATGAAAATGTTCGATTTCATCTTTTGCACTAATTCCAATCCAATTTTCCATTAATTGAAATGAAATACCTTGATGTGGAGTACCGAGAGTAACAATTTTGTTAATAAAATCTTCTGCTTTCTGATTATTGTCGGGATAAGTACGCTGTATCGCTTCTCGTACCAAAAGTCCACCCATAGAATGAGCGATAACATTTACTTTTGGCTTTGGTTTATCGGAATTTTGGAGGTGTGCAAGTTCTCGAATAAAGTTAATTAAACGTACAAGTGCTTTACCATAAGTTTTAAATGTCCGGTCGTTTAAATCGTAGTAGCGAAATACCCAAATCGTCTGACAAACATTTTCTACCGATTCGAGTAAATGTAAAGCCATTGCTGGGTCGATAACAACTTTATCTCCCGAGAAAAAATTTTCTGACTGCAAACGTTTGAAGTTGCTAACAACATTTTTGTCTTCTAGTTTTTGTAGCTGAGGAGATAAAGAAACCCCTCGATTAACCATGTTCTCCAAATTCATTAATTTGCGAGGAAGCACCGGTTCGCTGTTTATCGGTTTACCGTAATAACCAACTACATTTGTTGCATCCTGATACTTCCAATCCGATTTCAAAAATCTGAGAATAAACCCTTCGTAAATATAATTTTCACCCTTTTTATGGGGATAAACAGTACTATCATTAAATCCTTGATAAGCATCTTGTTTTTCGTCCGATACATCTAACTGACCAAAGCCCCTAATTAAAATAATTGGCTGAGAATTTCTTGTAGGTTTAGACATTGCAACCTCTTCAAAATAATTTATTCTAAGTAATTTATCTAACGAATTTGATACCTAAATTTCACAATCTTGCGTATTTGCTTTCAAAATATAGCACTACATAATGGCGGTTATGACATTAAAAAAGAAACCTAACCTACAACTCGTAAACCTTTGACCTTTAACCTTAGACGCTATATATTTAGTATTGCATTAACAATTATTAAATTTAATTACTACATCAGCGGCAATTTTTAGTTAAGCTGAAAGTTGTATATCACTTGCTACTCCCTACTCCTTACCCAAACGAAATATTAAATTAATTTTGCACAGCTATTTAGTGAAATCACACCCATACTTGACAAACTTCAATATCCATAAAATCACTTTAAAAGGTTAAGCTTAAAAAAAGTAGCTTTTTATTACAAAGAGTGAATATAAACTTTCAGTTCCTGTTAACTTTTAATTGCGCTATTTGAGAAATCCCTAATGCTAGAGCGAATTTTTGATTACCTTCAATATAATTTCAGTATTGAAGCAGCTATAGTCCTGCTTATTCTAATTTTTCTAGAAGCCATACTATCAGCGGATAACGCTATTGCTTTGGCAGCCATTGCTCAAGGACTCGAAGACAAAAAACTCGAACGTCAAGCACTTAATATCGGTTTAGTTGTTGCATACGTGCTGAGAATTACTCTGCTTCTAACCGCTACCTGGGTGCAAAAATATTGGCAGTTTGAGTTAATCGGTGCAGCTTACCTACTTTGGCTGGTATTTCAACACTTTGCTTCCCCAGAGGAAGAAGAAGGAAGCGAACATACTGCTCGATACTCATCGCTGTGGCAAGTAATACCAGTAATTGCCTTTACAGATTTAGCCTTTTCCTTGGATAGCGTCACTACTGCAATTGCGGTTTCAGATACAAAATGGCTGGTAATAACAGGAACCACAATCGGGATTATTACCTTGAGATTTATGGCAGGTTTATTCATCCGCTGGTTGGATGAATATGTTTACCTCGAAGACGCAGGCTATATTACCGTTGCATTCGTGGGCTTACGCTTATTATTGAGAGTAATCAACGAAGCTCTCGTCCCTCCTCAGTGGGCAATAATTACCGGTATTGCGATTGTCCTAGCATGGGGATTTTCCAAGCGCACAGTTCCCGAAGATACAGAAGAAGAACCAGCAAACACGGGAGTTGGGAATGAGGATGTAAGGATTAATAAAGAAATATCTACACCCTCTACCCCTTCTACCCCATCTCCCGAAACGACTAACTCTTAGCCGCTAATTCCTTAGCAAACTTTTCGTATAACCAAGGCATATTTTGGGGTTGCCAACTTACCAATTCATCATTGCTGAACCACAAGGAAATTTCTCTTTGTGCGGTTTCTACAGCATCCGAACCGTGAATGATATTGCGACCGATGTCAACTCCAAAATCGCCACGGATTGTTCCTGGTTCTGCTGTTAAAGGATTAGTTGCACCAATTATCTTTCTCGCAGCAGCAACAACACCTTCACCTTCCCAAACCATTGCCACAACAGGACCAGAAGTGATAAAGTCCACCAAGCCAGCAAAAAATGGTCTTTCTTTATGAACGTCGTAATGGGATTCAGCCAATTCACGACTAACCTTCATAAATTTCATACCAACCAAAGTAAAACCCTTATTTTCATAGCGGTTGATAATTTCACCAACCAATCCGCGCTGTACACCATCGGGCTTAATTGCTAAAAATGTGCGCTCCATCACTATCTCCTATAAATTAATCAATTCATCACTTGTTATTTGTCCTTCGCGATAAGTATTTTGTCAATAGGGTGAAGAGAGTTAGGAGTTAGGAGTTAGGAATAGAAAGGGGGAAGAAAATAGTGAGGAAGTAAGGGAAATAATTAATAGTTATTAACTTCTGACTCCTAATTATTGATTCTTAACTCCTAACCACGAATCACGTTAGCAAAGCGTTTCTGACAGGACATACCACAAACCCCAAACTCTTAATTTCTAACTCTTAACTCCTAACTCCTAACTCCTAACTCCTAACTCTCTATTCCCCAATTTCCAAATCTAAAAAATTTATACCCTGTGTATGTTTCCACACAGACACGAATGCGTTAAATTGAAATTCGTGGGTAGAAGTACGAGGGTGACTAGTAAATGGGTGTTGAATCTGGTGTTACATCGGTTGGGATAGGTGAATTATCATTGAATGCCAAAAAGAAGATAGCGAGTAAGAATCCAAGAAATCAGAAACTTCTGCTACCTAGTACAATTACAGATTCACCTGAAAGTAATTGGACAATTGAAGACAGTGAAGCACTTTATCGTATTGAAGGTTGGGGACAGCCTTATTTTTCGATAAATGCGGCGGGTCATGTTACTGTTTCTCCGAAGGGGGAACGTGGTGGTTCTCTGGATTTATATGAATTGGTTAAAGCGCTGAAACTGCGTAATTTAGGTTTACCTCTGCTGATTCGCTTTTCGGATATTTTGGAAGATAGAATCGAACGTCTCAATGCTTGTTTTGCTAAAGCTATTGCTCGTTACAATTACGATGGTGTTTATCAAGGTGTGTTTCCTGTCAAATGCAATCAGCAACGACATTTGATTGAAGATTTAGTCCGTTTTGGTAAACCCCATCAATTTGGTTTGGAAGCAGGTTCTAAGCCAGAATTAATGATTGCTTTAGCACTGCTCGATACACCAGGTGCTTTGTTAATTTGTAACGGTTATAAAGACCGTGAATATATTGAAACTGCGATGTTGACTCAAAGACTTGGGCAAACTCCTATTTTGGTCTTAGAGCAAATTGAAGAAGTTGATTTAGTTATTGAAGTTAGCCAGCAGCTCGAAATTCAACCAATCTTGGGAATCCGCGCTAAACTAAGCACTCAAGGTATGGGTCGCTGGGGAACTTCTAGCGGCGACCGGGCTAAGTTTGGTTTAAATATTCCGGAAATTATCCGTGCTGTTGACAAGTTACGTGATGCCGATTTGTTAGATTCTTTACAGCTTTTGCACTTTCATGTCGGCTCGCAAATTTCAGCTATTAATGTGATTAAAGATGCTATCCAAGAGGCAAGTCGTATCTACGTAGAGTTGGCTTCCTTGGGAGCAAATATGAAATATCTTGATGTCGGTGGAGGTTTAGGAGTTGATTACGACGGTTCTCAAACCAACTTTTACGCTTCCAAAAACTACAATATGCAAAATTATGCGAACGATATTGTCGCAGAGCTAAAAGACGCTTGTAGAGAACAAGATATTCCCGTACCCACACTTATCAGTGAAAGCGGACGAGCAGTTGCTTCTCATCAGTCAGTACTGATTTTTGATGTCCTGAGTACCAGTGAAGTACCTCACGAACCTCCCGAAGCAGTTCAAGAAGGTGAGTCCCATCTAATTGGTTATTTATGGGAAACCTATCAATCTATTAACAAAGAGAATTACCAAGAGCTATATCACGACGCAGCTCAGTTTAAAGAGGAAGCCATTAGTCGCTTCAATTTAGGGATTTTATCCCTAAGAGAAAGAGCCAAAGCGGAACAATTATATTGGGCTTGCTGTTATAAAATTCTTAACATTACGAAGCAGGCAGAATACGTACCCGATGATATGGAAGACCTTGAGTTAATTATGTCTTCTATTTACTACGTCAATCTTTCGGTGTTTCAATCAGCACCAGATTGCTGGGCTATAGACCAGTTATTTCCGATAATGCCCATACACCGTTTAGATAAAGAACCCACAAGAAGGGGTATTTTGGCTGACTTGACCTGTGATAGCGATGGAAAAATTGATAGTTTTATTGATTTACGAGACGTTAAATCGATTTTGGAACTACATCCTTTTAAAGCGGGAGAGCCATATTATTTAGGTATGTTCTTGAACGGAGCTTACCAGGAAATTATGGGTAACTTACATAACTTGTTCGGCGATACAAATACGGTTCATATTCAGTTAACACCAAAAGGTTATCAAATCAAGCACGTAGTTAAAGGCGACACCATGAGTGAAGTAGTGGGTTACGTACAGTATGATGTCGAAGACATGGTGGAACGAATTCGTCAGCGGTGCGAAGAAGCTTTAGAGCAAAACCAGATAACCATCGCGCAATCTCAGCGATTATTGCAAACCTACGAGCAAAGTTTGAGCCGGTATACTTATCTTTCTTCTTGAATCAATATCGAACCTCACCCCCAGTCCCTTTCCTCGTTAAGCTACGGTGTACACACAAGTGCTATGTATCTAAGTTTGGGTGTACCTAGCCCCCTAAATACCCCAATTATGGGGGACTTTGAAAACTCTTTTCCCCCAATTTTGGGGGTTAGGGGGCTTTTAGTTGAGGATGTGACTAAATTCGAGACTTGTGTGTACACCGTAGCCTTATTAAGGGAGAGGGGTGTAAGAACTATTCCAAATCTTTCCCCTCTCCTTGACAAGGAGAGGGGTGCGCTTTAGCGCGGGGTGAGGTAGGTTTCTTAAGTGGATGGTGCGTGACGTTTGTAACAACATTTATCGCTAAGTTCGCCATTATTAACAACGTCACAGCACCCTACAATTAATTACCCATTACCAATTCAATTACCAAAACCCGGCTTCTCCAAAAGCAAGAAACCGGGTTTTTTGTAGGTTTTATAACTGTAATTCCTGTTCAACTAGTTGTATCTAACAACTCAGCAATAGCTTCACGCTCTGGTTGGTTGTGAGCGGGTGGTGCTTGACGAGCATCGGTAATCAACCAGTCTAAGGAAGCTGCTTGAACGTCAATTGATGCTCCGGTTTTATCGACGCAGTAGCGACCATAAACCAATTTATCAACTAACATTACTCCCGGACCCAACCGTGAATATTCAAAAATCACGCTGTTTTCTACGGTAGCACCGCTACATACGCAGCAGGAAGGTCCAATATAAACGGGACCAACAATTTTGGCTCCGTCTTCTATTTTGGTCATTGCACCAATGTAAACTGGTCCGGTAATATCTACTTTGTCCCAATTTACAGAAACATTTAAACCAGTGTAAATTCCTTCTTTGACTTGATTCCCAGGGATTTGGACGTTTTTGATTTCCCCTGAAAGTACACCGCGAATTGCTCTCCAATAGTCGGGTACTTTACCAATATCTACCCATTCAAAATCCATTGCTTTAGCGTAGAATGGCGCACCCATTTCTACAAGCTTGGGAAATAAGTCTCCACCGATATCATATTCAACTCCAGAGGGAATATGTTCAAATATCTGTGGTTCAAAAATGTAAATACCAGTACTGATATTTGTACTTTTAGCTTCCTCGACAGTTGGTTTCTCTTGAAATTCCTTGATACGTCCATCATCATCAGTAACAACAATACCGTAGCTAGAAACTTCCTCTCTAGGTACGCTTTTAGTGATGATGGTGGCGATAGAACCCTTCTCTCTATGCCATTTCACCGCTGCAGTTAAATCCAGGTCAATTAAAGCATCGCCGCACAATACAATAAAAGTATCGTCGAAAAACGTTTTAAAGTCTTGGATTTTTCTCATTCCACCAGCAGAACCGATGGCTTTTCCGACTAATTTTCCGTTATCGTCAATACTACCTTCAAAGGAATAACCAATTTCAACACCAAACCGCTGACCGTCGCGAAAATAGCTTTCGATTTCCTCAGCCAAATGACTAACATTGACCATAATTTGGTCAAAGCCGTGCTGACGTAACAGTTCAAGTAAAAATTCCATCACTGGCTTTTGCAGGATGGGAATCATCGGTTTGGGAGTTGTGTAGGTAATCGGACGAACGCGAGTACCTTTACCCGCAGCCAAAATCATTGCTTTCATAAATAATTAATCCTCAACCATAAGCCAGTTTACGTAGATTAAGCGATACTTCATCATCTGTTTTAATTTGTGTGAAGTCATCCCTAAAAGCACGGATAATACACTTACAATGCACTTATATAAGTGGGTCTTGGCAAATAAATGATAAGAAATTGCCAATATTCCAGTTTACTAATAATTGAGTATCCAACGAACAAGCACGTACAAATGCGATTTAAAGCATTTGAGTTTTCTAATCAGTTTTCTACACGCTCGAAATAGATAATTTCTATAAAAACATTAACTCGCTGCTTGAGACATAGGATTGCTAGTTGACTCGGAGAGCAAGCGAATTTTTACTTCTTGATAAAAATCTTCTTGATACAGTTCAACTTTTGATTGAGCTGAAAGCAGCAGTAAAGCCCAGAATACGCTGACTGTATGAGCATTTTCTCCGTGAGCATGGTCTTTTAAATTCGATATTGATTGGTTTTGAGACCACCACTCGACTAACTGTTCCAAATTCATCCAGCTTTCTCCCAGATGCAATTCTGCTGCTTTGGCTTGCAAAACCTTTTCTAATTCTCCAGCAACCTCTGTCAGGTTTTCTTGGTGTGCTAGTTCTAATGCAGCTTTAAGAGTTCTAATACCGGGCTGGCGCTTTTTTACTACCGGCTTAGTTTTTTGTACCAATTGCAGCTGGTTAGCCATCACGTGCAACTGGTCTATTAACTCTTTTAAGCTGACTCTACGTGCAGGTGGAGGCATCGCAGAACGTCGCCGTCGCAGTTGTTTCTCCAAAGGGAGTCTAGCTACACGCTCGTTCAAAGCATCTTCATCATCAAGCAGAAATTCATCTTCAAGAGAAGCATCAAGCTCATCTTCTGCTGATTGCAGTTCCATCAGAGTATTGGCTTTAAATAAAACCAACATTGATGCTGATAAAAATGCTTGACCAGATTGAGATAAATCTGTTTCATACCCCCTTCTCCTTTTCTCAGGTGCCATGAGTTCTATATAACGGTCTATCACCTCAACTACCTGCACATCCCAAGGGTCAATTTCACCTTGTTCGGCTTGATGAATCAGTTGGGTGATTGTTTCTAAAAGCTCAGAAGCATCCATCGACAAATACGCTTATTTTGGGTCAAAGGTCAAAGGTTAAAGGTTAGGAGTAGCGAGTAGAAAGTAGCAAGTAGCAAGTAGTAAGTAGCGAGTAGATTATCAAAAATATTTTTATTAATTATCATCTATGCTGTTCAGCCTACTACTCATTACTCGCTACTCGCTACTCATTACTCATTGCTCGCTGCTGGTAAAGAAGGTTGTAAAGATTGAATTTGGGCTTGATATTCTTCAATCTTGCATTCTAATTCCTGAATCTGAGCATCCTTTTGACGAACTTTTGGACCAGACCATAACAATCTTTCTAAATGAGTCCAAACGCTAAATAACCAAGCCAAAACTCCACCTAAGCCCAATGCAATCAACAACTCGACTGAAATTGGTGCTTGAACCTGCATACCTGGAATTAGATGAATGGTTCCTAATTCTGTATTTTCTATGCTGAATAAAGCGAAAGCCAAACAAAAAATAAAAATTATCGCAAAATTTACTTGTCTCATGTTCAACTATCCAGTTTAAGTAGTTAATTGTTGCTATTTTTTCGGGTCTTTGTAATCAAAACTCGTCATGAATGCTAAGTATAGTCGTGTAACTCTGATATGAAAGGATTAATCTCAATACGGCAGTTACACATACAAGACCAATAGAGTATAAGAATAAAATTCACCACGCCATTTGCTCTACTTGGGGAGCCATCCGCGTGGGGAGAGAAGTTGGCGGGGAGATGTTCTTCCTGCCAAACTTCGGGGGGTTCCCCCCGTTGAGCGGACTGGCGTGAGACCCCAAGACCGCAATAGCTCAGGAAAGTATATCACGATATTTTTATACCTTTACTCAGAAAATGCAGGACATTTTTATATTTGTCTTAATACTGAATTAGGGTAAGAAATATCCAAGCAAAAGCTAAAGACATAATTTTTAATTAATTTTTAATTAACTTCTCCCTAGCTTTTCTTCTCTAAAATCCTGAAGAATCGCATATATTTTTACATTGGCACTTATACATTCCCCTTTACCCTACTTACAATTGATTTTTATAACCAGTATTGAACAATACTAATCGGGTAGAGATTAAGTATCGAGAATTGGTAATTGGGAATTGGGAATTGGTAATTGGAAGCAGCTAGGGAGCAAGACACTCCCACTACATTTCTAATTGCTCGCTGATAACTTACAACTGGTAACTGATAACTGATAACTGCTCACTGATAACTGTTCACTGATAACTGTTCGCTGTTTTCCGCATTGCATCAAAGGTACCTTTTACGGTTCCTGCTATGGGAATTGCAACTAATGTTCCTAATAATCCGGCAATCTCGAATCCTACTAAAATAACAATGAAAATCCAGATGGGATTTAGTCCGGTGAAGTTTCCTAGGAGTCTTGGAGCTATAAGATTATCTTTTATTTGCTGCATCAAAATCGAGAAAAATGCCAGTTGAGTAGCTAACCACCAATTTTGCAGTAGCAGCAATATGGTAACAAAACCTATACCTAAAGTCGCTCCAATAAAGGGTATGAGTTGGGATATTCCGATGACTACAGCAAATAAAAAAGCAAATGGAATTCCAATAACTAAAAAAATTGGCGTTAAACTCGCTACCATAAACAGTGCGAGTAAAAATTGGCTGAGAAAGAAGTAGTGAAAGTTTAGCCGTAGTGATTTACTTAAGGGAAGTCGGATTTTGTGGGGTAAAAGATTGACTAAGCCATACCAAAGCTTATTGCCATATAAAAGCATGTAAAATGCTAGCACTATAACTAAAATGGTATCTACTAGGGTTGATACCAAGGTTCCTGCAAAACCTACAGCACCAAGCGGTAAATCTTTGAGTAAGTTTTCGATGCTGGCATTTATTTGGCTGGCTAATATATTGAAGTTTATCAGCGGTAAGCGTCTTTTAGTTATTTCTTGTAACTGTTGCAACTGCTCTCTAAAGCTGCTCAGCCAGTCGGGAATTCTATCGCTGAGTTGGATAGTTTGATTAATCACAAGGGGTACGAGGGTAATACCGATAAGAATCAGCAGCAACAAAGTCAGCAACAATACTATAGTTACTGCCCATTGTCGCGAAATACGACCGCGTTCTAAAAATCTAACTGGATAATTGAGCAAAAAAGCTAGGATTGCTGCAATACTTAAAATAGTAAGTGGACGGCGAAAGTAATCAAAAATTACAGAGAGCAGTCCAACATTAAGAGCTATAATCGGGGCGCTCAAACCATAGATTAATAAGTTTTTTAGGGAAGCCCAACGGTGCATCCGCATATATTTTTATTTTCTACTATTTCTATAATTTTGCAATCAAACAGTTGTAATGGATAAAACTATAGCCGACCTGCGTCAAGATTATACTTTGCAGGGTTTAAGCGAAGCCGATGTTAATTCTAATCCTTTCCTACAGTTTAAGGAATGGTTCGACCAAGCTTTGAATGCCGATATTCTAGAACCAAATGCCATGATGGTGGCTACAACAACATCTGAAGGTAAACCATCAGCAAGAATGGTGTTGTTGAAAGATTTTGACGAACGCGGTTTTGTCTTTTATACCAATTACAATAGCCAAAAAGCGCAAGAATTGGCAGAAAATCCCCAAGCAGCTTTGGTATTTTGGTGGGCTGAGTTGCAACGTCAAATTAGAATTTGTGGGTGGGTAGAAAAAATTTCAAATGAAGAGTCGGATAAATATTTTTATAGTCGTCCTTTTAGCAGTAGGTTGGGTGCTTGGGCTTCAAATCAAAGTGAAGTTATCGAAAATCGAGAAATATTAGAGCAGCAATTAGAAGAATTACAAGAACAGTATTACAACAAAGATGTCCCCCGTCCACCTCACTGGGGGGGAATTCGAGTTATACCCGCAGAAATTGAATTTTGGCAGGGACGTTCGAGTCGTCTTCACGACCGTTTGGTTTACAGAAAAACTGAAGATGGTAGTTGGAAGATTGAGCGGTTGTCTCCTTAGTATTTTACTATCATATTTTCTTAAAATAGTTATAGTTATAAAAAAAAGCGGCGCATTACGCCGCTTTTTGATTAACATTTCATACTTTTAAAGTAAACTCAAAATATTCTAGAATACTATCTGTTTCTACCATTGTTGTGTCCTAAATCTCTACGCTCTGGGCTACCATAATCAGGAATTGTCTTTTTTGGTCTAGCATTAGGTAGAGAGGTTTCTTTAATTTTATCTTGTTCTTTACTCATATTAATTTCCTTATTACGATTAGTTTAATTAACTATACTGGCAGGAGATTTTTTAGATTTTGCAAGAGTTTTGCCAGTATCTGAGCAATCTCATAAACTAACTCCAAGAGTATTAACTGTTACTCCGGAAAAGTTTATATGTACTTTTGAGAAAATATTTGTATCTATGTAATTCGCTAGAAGTTAGGTTGGGTTGTTAGCGTCAGCGTTGCGAAGCAATAAGAAGAGAAACCCAACTCGGGTGTTGGGTTAGCGACCCTTAACCCAACCTACTTTTTATATCAGAATTATTTTTACTTGTTTCGTCGTTTTCTTTTAATTTTTTAAGTTCAATTCTTTTTATTAAATGTGTACCATGAAGTTCTATCTTTCCTATTATCTCGATAGTCAACTTCTACAGCTACTCTAAGTTGACCATTATTTTTTAGCCTTAGCCAAACTACTTTTTTTGCAAAACCTTGGTCGTATATTGCATATCGCCAATTACTTTTTCGATTATACTTAATTTCTGATTCTCCCCAATCGCAATCTTTTGGATGGCAAGAACCAAAAACATTTATAGCAGTGCCACGACCAGTAGTGCAGGAACCATCAGTCGAACACAATACTACGTCATTACATCGAAAAATGTAATTAATGGCTGTTATACCTCTTGTATTAGTATTAACATTTTCCCAACGACCTGACATCTTATCCGCGGCACACAATGCTTTTGAAGTTGATGGAAAGCTAACAATTCCCATAGGAATAGCGATTACAAGAGATGAAATAAGCAAAGGAAAGGTTGATAATTTGATTTTTCGCGGTTGAATTGCTCGTTTAAGAATTCCATACATAATGGTAATTTTTCTAAAATCTTTTACTTTGATATACTTCAATAGCAACTGGTATTTTTCGGAATTATAGAGTGATTTATTTAAAAATAAATTAGAATATATAATAAACTAATATTAATTCATGTCATATATACCAAAATTCTAATCTACAGTTTCATTGGAAAATATGGCGGGGCTTTTTTATAATTGATATTTATTCATATTTACTTGAATCAAGTTTAATTAAAAAATAAAGCGTCTTAATCAATAAATAAACTTTTTATCCTACCTGCAAGTAACTCATAAAACAAAGGACACAACAATTGTCATGTCCTTTGAATTATTCTAAAAATATCTGAGGAATTCATAATTATTTCTTGATTTCTTCCTCATCATCCCAAGGAGGAATTTCTCCCGTCGCTCTAGTTGGATTAATTTTTTCTTCATCAATCAATATTTCTGCTGTAATTGCTGGAGGTTGAGGCTGATGTTCGTCATCTTTTTGGGAATCGTCATCGCCATCATCCCACGGTGGAATTCCTCCAACTATTTTGGGACGAGTGGAAATCTCGGTTGTGATTACAGTTTTACGAGATTTATTGTTTTCTTGAGTATTTTCAGATTCGATGATTTCTGAATTATTTTCGGAATTATTTTCGGTTTCGCAAGTTTGCTTTTTCTCTTCTTCTGGAGATTGTTGATTCAAGGTTTCTAATTTGATGATTTTTTTGTCTTTGTTCTTAGACATCGCGATTTTTTCCTGTATCTTAGTTAAATTCCTTAATTATTTCCAAAATTACTTCCAATTCATTTGTTTGAGAATTTCGGAAATATGTTTAACAAATCTTTCCCCCGTGAATTCAGGTAATTGATTTACTTCATTTAATTTCTTCATCATCACAAATTCCAAATCAGTAAATCTTTCCCGCACCCCTTGAAAATCTGGGTCTCTACTAGCCCAATCCCACAGATTGCGATCGCCATCTCGAATTAAAGCGTAAACTAAGTAAAGACGGGCTTTTCGCATTGTTTGCTGGTTACCGTTATTTTGCGCGGTAAAGATTGCATACCACGAAGCTAAGTTGTACAAAAATCGGGAACTTAAATCGGATTCTGCACTCCACCATTTTTCTAATTTCTGTATTTCTGTTTGAGCTTCTTTAACGAGGGTTTCATCTTTTGTCAGTAATTGAGCCATTGCTTTACCAACTTTAATCCTGCGTCTTACAGTTTGGTCTTCACACCTGACCAGTGCTTTTTCGTATTGCAAAATAGCTTGTCGCTGAAAATTAACTCTTTTATTTTCGCGACCCTCTCTTCCTCTTGTACTGTAAGTATCGCCTAAATTTTCGTAAGGTTGGTACCAGTTCGGGTCAAATTCTATCGCTGCTTCCAAATCTTCAATTGCTAATTGGTAAAAGAAACTTCCATGAGTTGGAGCGCTAGCATAATTAATTACACCAAAAAAGTTATGAATTTGAGATTGATATCTTTTACACCAGTTTCCCAGATAATACCAAGGTACATTAGCTAGCATTTCTCTTCTGGAAAGTTCCAACGCTAACCAGCGAGTAGCAGGTTTTAATAAACCACGAAAGCGGTCTTTGAGTTCGGGGTATGTCTCGATAGGTAACTCAATTCTCTCTTCATCATCAGCGGTTTCAGATACTCTTTGAGATAATGTTCTGATTACCGTGTCTGGGACGCTTTCTGTGGTTGTTTCTTCCCAAATAGTATAAAGTCTGGAAGCACCACGACCTTGAATATCGGTAACTTCAAAAGTGATTCCCAGTTTATTGTAATCCACACCTTGGCTTTGCAAAATAGCAGTTACTTTGGTTCCATAAGGTGGAAACACAATCTTGAGGAGATTTACCAAAGGGTCGATTTGAGGCGGTGTAAAATCATTTAAAGAAGCAACCAAATTAGAAAGTCTTTCATCCGGAGTTGCTTGTGGTAAAGGTAGCTTATCAACACGACGATGAGTCCTCAACCCGCTACTACTAATATGTTCTTTGAGACGCTGGTGAACTCCCTTCATCTCTCGTACCAGTCTTTCCCGTCCCAACTGACTTAAACCTGGTAAAACAAACTCAACCCCTTCTTCACCAGAAGCATTAGTAAAATTATCAATAATTAACTGAGACGAGCGAAAATAAATCAAAACCACAATTCTGTGGATAAGAATAAGACTCAGCAAAATAATTAGCACTTTTGCCAGAAAGAAAACTATACTGTTAAAGTTTTTATCAACTTCCTCCAGATTTGTTAGCACTTCTTCGACACGAGTTTTCGGTTCACTTGAGTCCGGCTCAGAAAAAGCTACAACAATTGGTTTCTCAGTCCTTTGAGAACTAGAAATCAGTGCTTGAGAAGAACCAGAAGCAAAATTTAACGAGACAAAAGTGAATACTAATATAAGCCTTTTTTTCACAACCGTTGCAGATGAATGGTTTTTTACAGCAGATATTACCTGCGTATCATAAGTTACGTATTATTAACACTTATTTTGAGAATTGACAACATATCAGTGAACAGTTATCAGTTATCAATTTTCACCAGTTGGGTGTAGAACATCAGTTACGAAATTATCAGGATTATATTTTCGTATATTTTATTATTTGTTTTTTATTTTTATGTTTCTTTATAAACTACTGGTAGTGAGTAGTCACTGTTCACTGTTCACTGTTCACTGTTCACTGATAACTGTTCACTGTTCACTGTTCGCTGAAAACTGAACCCTTGGGTCTGGCATAAAGCTGTATCTGAGGTAAAATCCTAATACAACGAATAGAACAATTAATAAAGTACCGATTCCAATTGGACTGGGAAGCCAAAACACCGCTTCAAGATGATTTAATTGTCCTGGTCTGAGTTTCCATGAAAGCTGCTTTTTATTAACTTCTGCTTCGATGTAATTTTCAGTTTCTTGAATGCTGGATGCACCCCAAGGAGTCTTCAAGCTGAATTCTAAATCAAGAATTGAACCGGTGTTAGTTAATTCGTTACCTTTACTAGAAATCAAAGCTAAGGAACGCAGGTCTAAATCATAAATTAGCTGATTTCGTACTAACAGTAAGAAATTACTCTGCTTCAACACTAAATTTGAATCTATTTTCGGTAGTTCTGACTCCGGTTTACTAGAGCGTGATTTAGACTTATTTTTGGAATTGTTCTGGGAATTACTTCTGGAGTTGAAAAACTTGTTATATTTTCTTTGCAGTTCCCTACCGTTGCTAAAGGGAATTGTGACTATTACTTCTTCTTCAGAAATTCTTTTTGCTTTTCCTTCTAATTCACGAGCGCGTCTTTCAATACTATCTAACCATTCATAAACCGAGTCCCCGCTAAAACTCGTTAGTTTTTCTCCTAATTTGATATGCTGTACGAATTTTCCGTAATTAGCATTGTTTAAACTTACCCCTAAATCATAATCTACACACCCAGAAAGTAGTAGAGATGCTAACAGTAAAATGCATACAAGCCGTATTCGTTTGACAAAGCTTTTAATTAATCGCTTTGAGGTAGGGGAAGAATACCTTTGATAGCTAGATTTTGGCATAATTACTAAATTTAACTAAATTTCACCAGTTTACAGATTTTTCTGAATTTACTTAGAGGATGTTTGAAAAGTCATAAATAAGACCTCAAGTTTTTAGATCCCCCTAAATCCCTCTTAAAAAAGGGGACTTTAACACCTCCCTTTTTTAGCTACGGTGTACACACAAGTACTATCTATCTAAGTTTGGGTGTACCTAGCCCCCCAAATCCACCAATTATGGGGGACTTTGAAAACTCTTTTTCCCCCATTTTAAAGAACCCTAAAGAAACCCGGTTTCTCGTAAGGTATTATTATCCTGTTATTCAACCAGCAAGAAACTGGGTTTCTGTCACTGTTGCAAGATTTAAGTTAAAGGGGATTGGGAAATATTAGAGTCTAAAATCTAAAATGCTGAATAATTTTCTTGTTATTGCATCAGTTCTAATTGTGTTATTGCTAATCACACTATAAGAACAAATTGTTTAGAAACTTAACCAAATTAAGCTAGCCAAAGTCATAGCAATAACAATTAATGTCAGCCAGATAAAGCGATTGTCTTGAGTATTTACCTGACTCAGGTCAATAAATTCTATTTCATCAGCTTCCTTGGGTGTGGAAGATTTTTTCGGAGCAGCAGCCAAACGAATCTTACTTTCATCAGATAATGCTGCTAAATCAGGTATTTCAGTCATCCACTCTTTGGGACGCTGCAATTTAGGTGCTTTTAGAATATACTGCAATCGCTTGGCTTCTTTACTAGTCTCCGGATAAGGATGACGCTTAAGCTGTTCGCAAAGGTCTATAGCTGCTTGGTTTTGACCAGCAGCTTCATAAGCAGTTGCTAACCAAATTTGCACCTCACCTCCCAGACGAGAATTGCGCTCTAATAAAGCACAAGCCTTTTTTAACTCCTCAACAGCTTGGCGATATTTTCCATTTTCAAAAGCAGCTTTACCATTGCGGTAGCGGACTTTCGCTCTTTCTAAACTTTCGGAACTCACTTTACTTTATATTTTGAAAGATATCTTGAACAATACAAATAACCACTACCTTAATTTTGCCGTTTCAGTGCAACATTTTGAGAATATTTTGTGAAGGTAGGTATTTTCTAAGAGAAAAATTCTAAAATTAAAAGTAAGTAAATTCGCTGATTATCTAACCCGAAAGTGGTTAGCTAGGAAAGATATTATGTTCAAGAACGCAAAAACGCAACCGTATTTTTTGAGTTTAGGAGCTGCTATTGCTTTGTTAGGTGCTTTAGCTGCTCCCGCTTCTGCTCAGTCTGTAATCATCATTAATAACGGTAGTACCCCCTATTATGGGAGAAACCACAGACCCACTGTAGGTAATTTTATTTATGGTAGTCCTATTCCCACACCCGTACCCGTAAATCCAGTTACGGGACATACTCCCACACGAAGTTATTTTTCCCAACCTTATAGAGAAAAAAGAGTTTATAATCCTACCTTTATTAATCCAGTTTTAGTAAATCCAACAATTATCAAGACTCCCCGGAATAGAAAACGTTATCGCAATTCAAAACGAAGAGGTTATCGTCAACCAGCTTCACGGATTTTAATTAACTCTCCTTGGTAAACTCTAATAAATCAACTGATTAGCTAATTGGATTAATTAATAAACACACAAAAGTGCATCTACTTAAAAAATATTCTCTTCCTTGTTCCCTATTCCCTCTCTTGGAAATTTGCTCCACTTGGGGAGACCCCAAGACTGCAATTTCCGCTATTCCCTATTCCGCTAAAATCCCAACTGAGAACCAAGAATCATAGTCCCAATACCACCATCGGTAAATATTTCTAATAAAAGAGCATGAGGAATGCGACCGTCAATAATATGTGCTGCTCGTACTCCCTGAGCAAGGGAACGCACGCAACAAGTTACTTTGGGTATCATACCCCCAGCAACTATACCCTTTGAAATCAAATCCCGAGCTTCTTTAATATCTACTTTGGGAATTAAAGTAGAAGAGTCTTTATAATTTTCTAAAATACCTCGCGTATCGGTAAGCAGAATTAACTTTTCTGCACCTAAAGCAGCAGCTATTTCTCCAGCTACAGTATCAGCATTAATGTTATAAGCTTGTCCCGTATCATCTGCAGCAACACTAGAAACTACAGGGATATAGCCACTTTCAACTAAAGTCCCTAAAATTTCCGTATTTACAGAACTTACTTCTCCGACAAAACCAATACCTTCTTGACCTTGATGACGAGCCGTAATTAAGTTACCATCCTTACCGCATAAACCGACCGCATTTCCACCAGCTTGGTTTATTTTGGCAACTATCTCTTTATTGACTCGACCGACTAGTACCATTTCCACCACATCCATAGTTGGAGCATCAGTCACTCGTAAACCATCTTTAAACTGTGGTTCGATTCCTATTTTACCGAGCCAAGTATTTATTTCTGGACCACCACCGTGAACCAAAATTGGTCGCAAACCTACGCAAGATAAAAAGACAACATCTCGGATAACCTTATCCTTCAGATTGCTATCCTTCATAGCTGCACCACCGTATTTTACAACTACGGTTCTACCAGCAAACTGTTGTATGTAAGGTAGTGCTTCACTTAGCACCTTTACCCGAGTAGCTGCATCCTGGTGAATATATTCAGTATCGTTAACCATCATAAGAAACAAGCAACGTTTTATCGTTAAATGCGAATCATGATAGTTTAGAAGAATGTGGTGTTGCTCTACAATATCTCAACGCATTAGTTAATATAATTTTCCGTTCAAATTTCACACCAAACCCGAAACCTTTGTAGAGACGTAGCAGTGCTACGTCTCCAGCAATGTGAAATCATCATTTAATATTTTAATTAACCAGCACTAAAAAATTAACTAAAAGCTTTTCAAAAAATCAATTCAAAAACTTAATTCAAAAATCAAATCAATCACCAGAAGAACTTTTCAAAACAGTAGGAATTTGTTTCATTACACGCTTGGTAATTTCTTCAGGGGTATCCCCTTCTTGAAGAGTGATTCGTAAATCAGCTAAAGCATAAAGAGATTCTCGTTCCTTCAAGATATTAGTTATTTTTGATAAAGGATTACTATCTTGTAATAAAGGTCTTGTAGTGTCTTCTTTTAAACGGTTATATAATAATCCAGGATTTGCATCCAACCAAACGATTAAACCATGATGCAGGTAGCTCCAATTCTCCCGCTTTAATATAATACCCCCTCCAGTTGCCACAGCTAACTTAGTGTAAGCGCTAACTTGGGAGAGAACATCACTTTCTAATTGACGAAATTCAGCTTCTCCCTCCTCAGCAAATATTTGATTAATACTTTTTTTGGCAGATGCAGTGATGACCTCATCGGTATCTACAAACCCATATCCAAGTTCGCTTGCGAGTAAACGTCCTACAGTTGTTTTACCAGCACCCATCATTCCGATTAAGTAGAGGTTAATTCCTTGTAATAAGTTGTTCACGCTCTCATAAGAATCAGTTTCTAATTCTCACTGTACTTTAAAGTTCGGCATTTAAGCGATTAACTTTCAAATGGTTTTTCAATTGCTTCTCAAAAATTGTATGAGCAAGCAATAGCGAATTCGCTTCGTCTTGGCTAAATTTTAAATTTTTATCTATTAGTTTTTCAATCAAATATTCTTTCAAAACTGGGGTAAGCGAAAAACTAGACACTCTTCTCTCAATCAAACACCGTCTTTGTAATAATTCTACTGCTTCAAGAGTTAATCGTTGCGATACCCTTAACCTGAGTTTGTTTTGTAATTTTTGTAGGTCAAAATCCTGATTGAGAGCTAGCAAATACATAATTTGCTTCTCTAGGACAGATAAACGGTTAAATTGCTCGTCCAGACAAGAACGAATATCCCCAAAAACTACCGTTTCCTGTCGTAGAAATTCGTCTATCTTCCCAGTAAACAATTCATGAATAGCAGTAGCAACTAACTTGATAAACAAAGGATTTCCATCATACTGTTCCGTAATTTGTTTCGATTCTTTTTCCTTAACAGCAGAAAACCCTTTTGATTGCAGTATCTGCGAGGTTTGCTGCTGATTCAATCCTGTTAATTTTAAACAGCGAACCGGTAAAGTTTCTCCTTCGAGAACAGCAATTTCCTGGGGTTTTTCTCTACTAGTCAACAGCAAACAACTTTGATGTTGAGACTCCCCCAAACGTTGAATAAACTCCCCAAAAGCTTCATAACCAGGAAGATATTGAATCTGTGGGACACCCTCTAAATCAAAATTACCAACTATGTTAGTGTTTGTTGATAATACCTGAGAAAATTCTTCAGTACTATGCTTATTATCACTGTATAAAATTGAATCAAAATGGTCTAACACAATTAGAATTCGAGAAGAACGCAAACAATTTATCAAAGAAGAAATACTCCTAGAAATAGTTTGTTCTTCATTAAGGGTTTGTATGGATAAAAATTCTAAAATTTGATTAAAAATAACCTGTGGAGAAGGAGCAAAACGTAAAGAACGCCAGATAATAAAATCATAATTTTCTTTTACCTGTTCTGCCAACTTGACTGAGAAAGTAGTTTTACCAATTCCCCCCATGCCTAAAAGTACTATTAAACGTACTTGCTCTTGCAAAATCCATTTTTTTACCTGGTTTAATTCCTTAGTTCTTCCATAGAAAATACTTATATCTGTTGCTTCTCCCCAATCTTGTGCTGGAACTGTTTTCACTTTCGGAAGTACGTCTGTTGACTTTTTTCTGGTAGAAGTTGCTGATTCAATTTGCAGCCAAGCTTTTTTGTAACCTGCTTTCTCCAGCAATTGAGTTACTCGACTCCAATTTTTTACTTTAATGGATTCTTGAGCTTGCTTACTTAGCATTTCTTCTATATATTTATATAATCCATTAGAAAGATAGACTCTCACGGTGCTACTACTGCGAGTTTTATAGACCTTGTTTGCGATTTCTGCTGGACTGAAACCGCATAACAAACCTCGAAGAAATTTTTTTTCGACTGGTGTTAAAGCTTTTCCTTTTGCAGATGCTAAGTCAATATACAACTTTTCCAAGTCCCAATTGTTTTTAGCTTCTATAAAATCCTCTTCTATCTTCCGACGACTACCTGTACTCATTATTTTTACTGGTATTTTTATACTCGAATACGGCTTATCTTAACTAGTTTCTAGGTATTTTTCTTTAAAGCAAGAATAAATAAAAATGAATTTATAACGAATTTATAACGAATTTAATAACGCTTGTTAGGTGACTTATTGGTCTTGACTTCGGTATCTTTATACTTAATGGAAACTTAATAAAAATTCTTTGAAACTTTATTGAATTAGTGCAAGTCATTTACTCAGGGTCTAGGGAAGCGGATTTTACGAATAGTATTTTTACTTACAAGTCTCGCTTAACCTTCTATCGTAGCCAAACTACTTGAGGTTAAGGTTTTCTACAATTGACCTGATTTTACGGAGAGTAAATTTGTATAGCAGATTAAATGAGAATTATTTTCTATAACTTCAACTTCCAAACAATGATTTTATTTGTCCCAGTATCCGCAAAACTTTTAATGGCTGCATATTTTATCTGAGAAAGCTCGAACAAATGAATGTAGTAGAGCAGAGGTTAAAAAAAATGATTAGAATTCGTGATGTAGTTCAACAAGCTTTAGTAACCGGTTATTTAAGTGTTGAAGCAGAAAATCAGTTACGTAAATTACTATCTACTCGATATGACTGGGAAGATTTTAACGCTTTCGTAGTTCTTCAGGAAGCAGCTATGAACGGTAGAGTTAAGCAGGAGTCCCGCGAACGTTGTGGGACAAAATAACCATTGTTGGAGTTAAGAGATTAAGCATTAATAAGTAGCAAGTAGTAAGTAGCAAGTAGTAAGTAAAGAGTAAAAATACAGCTATAAATAGTGAAAGAGAGAGCAAATTCAATTTACCGAAACCGGGATTATCCAATATTTTGGGAGCATCCCAATTTTGCACAATCAAGATTTTGGTTGTCATTGCGAACGAAGTGAAGCAATCTCAAAGTGTTGCGATGATCCGCAGCTTCGCTGAATG
>JBCBHT010000069.1:0-28176 GCA_038525335.1 Cyanobacteria bacterium J06621_15
ACAGTTTTAAAGAATTTTCTATTCCTACAGGTGGTTCAGCTAATTTCAATAATTCTACCAATGTAGTTAATATTATTAATCGAGTAACAGGTGGAAATATTTCTGATATTGATGGCTTAATTAAAACATCAGGTAATGCCAATTTATTTTTAATAAACCCTGTAGGAATTGTATTTGGGAAAAATGCGAGTTTGAATATTGGTGGTTCATTTTTTGGAAGCACTGCTGAAAGTATTTTATTTGATTCGGGGTTTGAATTTACTGCTGTAAATCCTCAAAGTACACCTTTGTTGACTGTAAGCGTACCTTTGGGATTACAAATGGGAAGCAATTCGGGTAATATCCAAATCAATGGAAACGGACATCAATTAATAGGGGGTTTATTTAGCCCTAGGATTCGCAATAACACCCAATCAACATTACAGGTTAATGAGGGAAATTCGATTGCACTAGTTGGAAAAAATATTACTTTTAATGGTGGTATTTTAACAGCTGAAAATGGTGGAATAGAATTAGGTGCAGTCAAAACAGGTACAGTTAATCTTAATTCCACTTCTTCAAATTTACAGTTAAGTTACGATAAAATTGAAAATTTTGGAGATATTAAATTAATCAATCGGTCATTATTAGATACAAGTGGTTTAACAAGTAATGGAATTGAATTACAAGGACAAAATATTATCCTTAAAGATGGCTCTTCAATCTTTATTCAAAATACCGGAAACGAAATACCTTCCGATATTCAAGTTATTGCAAAAGGTATTTTAGAACTTTCTGGAAACGTGAGAATAGCACCAGATATAGGAAGTATTACAGGGGTTACATCTTCTAGCTTCTTAACTGAGACTCTAGGTACAGCAAGAGGTGCAAATATTAATATTTCTGCAGGAAATTTACATCTAAATGATGGAGGTAATTTCGCTGCAAAAACTTTCAGCGCTGCAATGGGGGGTAATATTACCGTTAATGTTGTTGGGGATATTCAAGTAAATGGTACTGCAGCGCTCAATCCAATTTCTCCCAGTGGAATTGCAGCATCTAATTATAGTTCAGGGGAATCGGGTAATATTTATATTTCTGCATCAAATCTAGCTCTTACACAAGGTGCTGTAATCAATGCTAGTAATTTTGGACAGGGAGATAGTGGAAATTTAGACATAAACGTTTCGGGTACAATAAAACTTGTAGATGCAGATCCACAAACTTTATCTCCTGCTAACATAGGTTCAACTGTATTTCGACAAGGTAACGGTGGTTCTTTAAGTTTAAATACATCTAAGCTAATTGTAGAAGATGGCGCAACTGTTAATACTGCATCTCTTAATAGTGGTAATGGTGGCAAAATTACAATTAATGCTTCAGAATCTATAGAAGTTAAGGGTATTAGCCCAAACAGTCCAATAGCAAGTGGTATTGGTGCATCAGTTCCAATTTTACCTGTAGCTTTTCGCCAAAGTTTTGGACTTCCCGATAAACCCAGTGGAATTGCTGGGAATGTAACTATCAATACTCCTAAATTTCAGATAAGCAACAGGGGAGTAGTTGCTGTCGATAATCAAGGAGTGAAAGATGGGGGAAATTTAATTGTAAATACGGATTCCTTACGAATTGATAACAGGGGTATATTAGTAGCTGGTACAGTATCTGGAGAAGGTGGAAATATTTCCTTAAATATAAAATCTGACTTAATATTACAAAAAAACAGCATTATAAATGCTAGGTCATCAGGAACGGGTAATGGTGGTAATATTACGATTGATTCTCCCATTATCGCAGGTTTTGAAAACAGCGATATCATTGCCAGTGCGGTAAAAGGGAACGGTGGCAATATCAATATAAAAACTCAAGGTCTTTTTGGTTTGAAATTCCGCGAGCAATTGACTAATGAAAGCGATATTAATGCAAGTTCTCAGTTTGGTTTAAGCGGAGAAGTAGTATTACAACAGCTTGACGTTAATCCTGTTAATAATTTAATTAAATTACCATCTAATTTTGAAAATACCACTCAAGTGAAAGCTGGATGTAGGGCTTCTGAAGGACAGACATTTATTGTATTGGGAGGGGGTGGATTACCACAAAAACCCAGTAACTTGTTTAATGGAAGTCAAGTCTTAATTCAGTTATTTGATTTAATTCCTGAAGAAAAAATACTATACAACAATACTTCATTTAAAAATAATAACAAGAAAGAAGATAACCAACAAAAATCAATCATAGAAGCAACTGGTTTTAGTCGCAATAAAAATGGAGAAATCTCCCTTGTTGCTCTATCACCTATACGGGGGAAAACAAAACAATTATCTGAATGTAGCGCAGCTAATACGTAATAACATGGATTACTTGTCACCTTCTTTAGCATCAGCGTACATCTAAAAAGGGTCGCTATTTGAACCTCTTCCTCCCAGGAACACTACACAGCATCACTTCCTAAAACTATTTGCTAGTAAGCATTCACCCATTAAACAATTTACGAAACTTACTTTCACCTTCAAAACTAACGAAACAAACGCGAAACCGAACAAGAAAAACCTACAAGCAACGGTGAAGTTAACTCATCAGAACTCAGCAAAGTTTCAACTAACTTAAGTTGAGCTTTGTCACGTCTGTAAACTTCAACTTGCTGCAATCTCCAATCTAAAATCCAATATTCTTGCACTCCTCTAAAAGCATATAATTTCAACTTTGCTTCTCGGTCACGACGTTGATTTTCAACACCTTCAGAAAGCACTTCAACAGCTAAATCTGGCGCTCCGTTTAGGTGTCCAGCATCGTCAATCAAAGCACGAAGACGTTCTTTACTTACCCAAACCACATCGGGAATTACGTTATCAGCATCAGTAAAAATAACTCCGGGAGTAGGAATCGCTTGTCCCGATTGGTTCTGTTCCGACCAGTTATCAAGAACGGTGAAAACAGAACCAATGACTCTTTGGTGTTTCCAATGCGGTACCTTAGTTACGAATAATTCCCCGTCAATGATTTCGTAGCGATTACCGTTATCGGGTAGTAATTCAATATCCGCTGTTGTCCAACGTACTCTATTTTCTATGCTTTGGCTCATGGGTTTTTACCTCCCGCAATACCAGTATTTTAACAAAGGCTTCTCAAATGCTTTTGTTCTTGAGTGTTTGAAAACCTTGTGCTTTAAATGTGACTGGTTTGTTTTCTTCGTAACGTCGGGAGACGTAGCACTGCTACGTCTCTACATTAGTAAAAATAAAATTATCAAAGCTAATGGGACAGACCACTAATTCCATTTATTGCGAAGAAAATTTAATACCTTTGACCTTTAACCTCATAAAAAAAGAGGTCGTCTCTGACCTCTTCAAAACTCCCTAAATAAATTACTTTGGTTTATTTATGGTTTATTTTTAATTAATCTTAATATCTACTTTAAGCCGGTATTCATACCTTGCTTTCCGGTAGCTAATTCTACCTTAACAATTTGTCCACCCATTTTCTGGATGCGTTGCTGTTCGCGGAACCAGTTTTCGTAAGGAACTAGTTTGGTGAAGTAAGTATTTTGTAATTCGCGCTGAGTACGAATTCTTGTTTGGCTGGGAACGCAAGCAGTAACTTTAAACATCCGCATGGGATTTAATCTCCTAATTGTAGTAACTGAGTATTTTTTTATTTAGAAGAATTCCAGAAGCAGCTAAATTCTGAATTTCTTTATTAATTATTTCAAAAAAAGCAAATCTTTATTTGATTGTTGCGAGGCTGGAAATCAATCATCAATACTAGATAGCTAACACATATAGTTTCAAGGTTGAAAAAATCAAATCTAGAAAAAATAAGCAATCAGACTTTCTAACACTCAAAATTGATTCCCAGACCATCATCATTAGTCATGCTTCAACTAATTCAAGAAATAATTCAAAAATTAACTCAAGCAATCCTAAAAATGCTACTAGCTTAAGCCAGAGCAAATGTAGTCGAAGTATACGCCCATTTCTTTACCAGCGTCGGGACCAACCAAGCTAGCGGTTACTTCTTTCATGGACTGGATAGCCTGTACGGTAGCACCAACAGGTACACCCAAGGAATTATAGGTTTCTTTTAAACCGTTCAATACGCGCTCATCCAAGATGGAAGGGTCGCCAGCTAACATAGCGTAGGTGGAGTAACGTAGGTAGTAGTCCAAATCGCGGATACATGCAGCGTAACGACGAGTGGTGTACATGTTACCACCGGGACGGGTGATATCAGAGTACAACAAGGACTTAGCAACAGCTTCCTTAACGATTGCAGCAGCATTAGCTGCAATGGTGGTAGCAGCACGTACTCTCAATTCACCAGTCTGGAAATAGCCTTTTAGCTTTTCCATAGCACCGGTATCGAGGTACTTACCTTGAACGTCTGAAGAATTAATGACAGAAGTAATTGCGTCTTGCATTTTATTATTTCCTTATTTCCAACTGTTTTACAAGGAGATGTTATAGGGTGTCGATAGTTTTTCGATAACTGGACCCTACTGCATCGCACCTACTAAATAGTCAAAGTAAGAACCAGCTTCACCGGAGTCTTCAGCAGACATCATACCGGTAGCAACGTTCTTCATAGCGCGAACGCCTTCAGCAACTGCATCGATAGGAGTTCCCAAGGACTTGTACATTTCACGAACGCCTACGATACCGATTTCTTCGATGGGTGTTACATCACCAGCAACGATTCCATAGGTAACTAAGCGTAGGTAGTAGTCCATGTCGCGCAAGCAGGTAGCAGTCATTTCTTGACCGTAAGCATTACCACCAGGAGATACAACGTCAGGACGCTTTTGGAACAACTGGTCGCCAGCTTGCTTAACGATGCGCTCGCGGTTTTCGGTTAGCATTTGAGCGATACGTAGACGCTTTTCGCCACCGGTAACAAAACCTTTGATTCTATCTAATTCGCCAGGGCTGAGGTAACGAGCCTCTGCATCAGCATTAACAATGGACTTTGTAACGATACTCATGAAAGATTCCTCCAGTAAGGATGAAACAATCGCTTATTTCAAAACGGCGTTAAAAAACGAAAATCAAGTTCTTTTACTCCAGAATCTCAAGTACATTCCGAGCCTGCCTGAGTAAACACCAGTACCCAAAGCAGGAAACTCAATTATCTACAGAAACATTCTCCGATATTTCGTTGAGTATTTATAACTCTTCTTAACAGTTCGTAACATTTATTTTCATGTTCGCGGTTTTGGTAATGGGTAATTGGTAGTTGGTAGTTGGTAATTGGTAATTGGAGAGGGGGTAGAGGGGGTAGAGGGGGAGACAAGGGGAAGTTAACTTGCTACTCGCTACTCGCTACTCATTCCTAACTCCTAACTCCTAACTCCTAACCATTACCATTACCCATTACCAATTACCCATTACCCATTACCTATCGCCATAACGTCCGGTGAGTACGGCAGGACTGAGGCTAGACCATGATTGCTTAACTAAGTCAGCTGCGGCTTTGACGCTACCGATGTAGTTTCCTGCTGGTAAGGATGGGAAGCGTGGATATGGTACTACGTCTTCTCCAAAGAAGCGGGTATATTCTTCGCTGCTTACCATTGTTTCTACGGCTGCTTTTAAACCATCATCAGCTAATAGTTTGTTGTACTGACGAATTTCGGCTTGTGTTGCTGGGGCACGTCCCAAGATGTGACGGAATAGGAATTCTATCACTTTGGTGTTGGGATAAGGTGTGTAGAATCGCTTGCGGTAAACTTCGGAGCTAGCTAAAGCACGAATGTGTTCGCGGACGGATATTTCACCGTTTCTCAATTTACTATCTAAGTCGGTACGACGGAAGTATGAAGGAACTTGACCGCTAAATACATCCATTACCTGAACGTAAATTGCATCAATTACCTGCTGTTTTTCAGCTTGGTTGGCTTGGTAGGTCATGCGGTAAATCCGTGCTGGCTTGCGACGGGTTGTTCCCACACCAACTTCTACTGACTGTCCTCTACCATCGTTGAAGGAGCGTCCCAACTGAATAAACAATGGCTTGCTCTTATCAATTTCTCTGGCTTTGGCTGCCATATCTGCGATTGCTTTACCTGTCAATGGCATTTGAGCAACCTGCATCTTGGATTTCACCGGCTCGAAGCTAGGAACAACAATGTCCTTGGTTTGCTTGGTGAGTCGGTTGTACAAGGTTTGGCTGTTGGGGAAGTTGGCAGCGGGTAAGGTTTGGTAGAGGTTGTAGGGTACGGTGTCCTCTCCAAATTCTCTGGTGTAATCTTCGCTGTTTACCATTGCACCGATGAAAGCACGCAATCCTTGAGTTGCTAGTATTTGGTTATACTTACGCAATTCTTTTTGGTCTAAAGGCGCGCGTCCCAGGAAGTGCTTGGTTCCTAGCTCGATTACTTTGGTGTTGGGATAAGGTGTGTAGAATTCTTTGAGGTAAAGTTTAGAACATCCTAGTCCTTCGATGAATTCTTTTACGTTGATTTCACCGTTACCCAATCTGCTTTCTAAATTCTTGAATTCGCTATCAGAAGCAATGTATGGTGCAATATCGCGCTCGAAGATTTGACGGTAAGCAGCATTAATTAAGCTTTCTACAGCAACTTTATTCTTGGTATTTGCGACCAACTTAAAGATTTTACGCTGTTCGCGCTGCTTGCTGACGCCTTGATTAATCCGATACTGAATATCTGGTTCGGTACGCTTTTGCTCGACTGTACCAAGTTCGACAAACATTGGTGTTTCTTCTTTCTCAACTTGTGTACCAACATCTTCGCGGATGCTTCCGGTACGCAGTTGACGTAAAGCGACACCTTGAGGAGTTAAATAACGCTCGTAGGGAACGGTATCTTCACCAAAGGCTTCGACGTATTCTTGGCTATCAATAAAGGTGTCAATTAATGCGTAGAAACCTTTTTTAGCACAAATATCGAAGTACTTATTATTTTCCTGACGACCATAGGTAGGACGACCCAACAAACGACGGTGAATGTATTCTACTGCTTTACAAACGTAGAGCGATGTCCAATACATTTTACGGAATAAATCCGATTTGGCTAACATGCGGATAAATTCGCGGACGGAAATTTCACCGTTTTCTAATTTTATTTCGGCTACTTTTAGTCTTTGACCTTCGTAAACGTCGCGACCGAATACTTGTAAATAAGCAGCTCTGATAACCGCTTGAGTGCTGCTTTCGGAATATTTAACGCTAGCACCTTTACCGGTTCCACTGCTTAAAGTGCTGGGAACCTGGTCTAAACGGAATACTTTTGCACCCAAAGTACCGGGGAATGAACCCCGAGCTTGAGGGTTGCTGTTTTGGTTGTTAATTCCAGGTCCTTGGTGAATCAAGATACGCTTGGTGTCTTTGTTGAAAGGTGCGGGACTGCTGCTGGGATTTCTGGTTTCCTTGGGGAAAATTGCACCGAATTGAATTTCCAAGGGGTCGTTACCGGAACCATAAACATGCTGGTCTGGTAAAGGCTGATTGTAAGCAGCAAAAGTTGTGATAAACTGCGGAATCTTGCGGAAAGGAGCGCTGTATCTCAACAAGTCCTGTTGAGGTCCCCAGTTACGACATTCTTGAGCTTCTTGACCCAAACCTCTGAGGTAAGGTACGGTTTCTTCTCCAAAATAATCGGCGTATTCATTTGAATCGACTAAAGCATCAATTAAAGCTGCTTGTCCACCTCTGGAGATAATATCAAAGTATTTTTGTACTTCTTCGCGGCTAGAAGGTCCCCGTCCCAAGAAGTGACGGAAAGCAAGTTCTAGAGCGCGACTATTAATAAAAGGTTCATAAAATTGTTTGCGATATAAAGGAGATTTACCCAAACGACGGACAAATTCCTTCATGGAAATATCGCCATTCTTTACCTGAGATTCCAGGTAAGATATCGACTGAGAATAAGCACGGGTGATATCACGCTCAAAAATTTGTCGATAAGCACCTTTGACGACCATTTGCTTTTCTGTAACCGACAAACCAGGTTTCATCACAAATTTAGGTCTTCTTTCAGCCGCATTAAAGTAAATTTGTGGTAATTCTAAACCTTGCTGGTCACCGCTTGGTCGCTGACGCTTTTTAGTTGAAGGGGTGGCTGCTTTGAATTCATTAACCAAAACATCCATGTACTGAGTCACAATGTCTTTGGCTTCAGGGTCTTTACGGAAATAAGAAATTGAAGCAATTCTGATTTCTTGCAAAGCGACGATTGTGGCTTCACCAGAACAAGCTCTTTCAATAATTTCGCGCAATCCCCGCACGTTCACGGAAATAATGTTAGGGTCGCCAGCTACAATTGCGTAGGTAGCGTAACGTAAGAACCAAGATAAATCCCGCAAGCTCTTGGACATGTTGCTAGGACCGTAACGAGAAACGTTAATCGGTCTAAATCCAGGAGGTGTGGGACCGCTAGGAGAAGAATTGAAAATGGAGCGTAAATTTTCCAGGAATCCGCCTTTTGATTCTACATAGGTGACGGTTCCTAATTCCATTTGTCTCCGCATATCGGGAACTTCTTCACCAGTTGCCATAGCCATAGCCATAGCAGGTTCGGGTTCTCTTGGTTTCTCCAAGAAAGACATCGGGGAACCACCGACAAAAATTCGGTTCGCAGCCCGTGAAACAATAATTTCGGAATTCTCAGTTAAAGTCTGAGCAATATCCAAACGCTTCTGACCCGAAGCGAAATAACTATTTAATTCCTTTAATTCACCACTACCCAAAAAACGGTCTTGCTGTTCCGCTTGGATAATAGTTGATAAAGCTAGAGTTTGATATAGTTGCGGACGTGCAACCGAGCTTCCACCACTTGCCTTAACACTCATGTGATTTCTTAAACTCCTATCTGATATAAGCGCGTGTGCGTATATTGGATTGCCTTTAGGCTTCAAGGAGCGGTGTGTTTTTACGTTAACCGTGTTGCCTTCAAGACTGCCAAAAATTTAACCCACTAGCTTTTAGATTAGAATGTTTTGAGTTCTATCGGGGTGTTTGTTAAGAAGTATTTCAAAATCACATTATTTGGGCATGGGGGATTGGGAATTGGGCATGGGAAAGAGTTATAAGTTAGGAGTAGGGTGTGTTATCGCGGAGCGTAACGCACCGTGTATTAACTAATGCCAATAAAATCCATACGTTCAATGTCTTCGGAATTGAATCCTATAATTCTTAAAATCTTTCGTTGACCAGCACCATTATTATTGCTGCCTCCCCAAGTAGGAATATAAGCATCTAAGCTTTTGATAAAATCATCAACAAATTTGAATTCGTCTATATCTAGTTCAGTTTCTTCATCAAAATAATCATCATCATTTGATTCACGTTGAGGAATTTCATCAATATTTAACTTACGAAGTTTAGAGCGAAAATTAAATCTGTCGCTAACAATTACACATTCATTTTTTTCTACTGGCTTTTCATCTTTTGTAATTAAATCGGAAGCGTAACAGTAATTAAATTCTTCAACAATTTCGCCACAATCGAATAATGTATATCCGACGGAACCGGAGGTATCGCTACAGCCAAAATCAATTGTTTGTGTTTTTAATAATTCTGAAATAGCTTTGGCATCTTTTTCACCAATATGATTTTGCCATTGCTGTTTTATTAATTCAACATCTAAATTTTTAAAGTCGTATGAAACGGTGATATTTTCATCGCGAATTGCAGTCCAATCATGACCGGATAATTTAGATACGGTAAAACAAATATCGGTCATTTCGATTTCTTTTTCATAGACATCTTTCTGCCAAATATTTGCGTTTCGTATCTGATAAAGTGCTTGAGAAACTTCTTCAACAGATGCTTTAACGATTACACAATGGTCATTTAATTCAATATTATCAACACCACGCCATTGAGAAACAGGTATTTCATGATAATTTTTTGCACCAGCGTCTTTTAATAGTTTAATTATTTCAGGATTATCACTATCTTCTGCCCTCATAAGAGCAGTATATTCATAGTCAGTGTGTATATTTACATCAGATCCTGCTTTAATAAGAATCCGCACAATTTCAGTGTGTTCTCTCATTGCAGCTTTCATCACAGGTGTATTACAAATATTTTTATCTGGTAAATTTATATCAGCACCAGCTTTAATTAAAGTTTTAACTATATCTATATGATTGTTATTAACTGCTGCGAGTAAAGCTGTATTTCCTGTGGGGCTAAAACCATTAATATTAACTCCAGCTTTGATTAAATTTTTGACTTTAACAAGATTTCCTGTTTCTGCTGCTTTAACTAAATCATTAATACTTAAACCTTGCTGTGAAGCTCCCGCAATTCGCAGCATTTGAGCAATATCTACTCGTCCGGTTGTTTCAATATTGCTGAGAATATTACCTAATTTTTCTAACTTTTTGAATTTACCTTCTAAACTATCTTCAGTTTTTGATGAAATTTCCTCTAATTCTTCTAAATCAGGTATTGGTTCGATAATATCATCAGGTTCACATAAAGAAGCATACATTAAAGCAGTATGACCGTTATTATCTTTTGCATCAATATCAGCACCAGCTAAAATTAATTCTCCCGCAACTTCAGCATTCCCACGTTCAGCAGCAATAATTAAAGTTGTTTTTCCTTCAGCATCTCTAGCATTGATATCGGCTCCTTTTTCAATTAAAATTCGAGCAATTTTGCTACTACCTCTATAAGCTGTTTCCATTAAAGGAGTAGATTTGTTACCGTCTTCTTCTGGTGCTGGAATATTAATATCAGCCCCGTTTGCTAATAGTAATTCTAGAATTTCTAGACGGCTATGGTGAATTGCATAATGTAAACCACTACCACAACTCCATAAATAATTAACATCAGCACCAGCGGCGATAAATGCTTTAACTATATCAATATGTCCATTAACTATTGGCATAAATAAAGCTTCGTGAAATCGTTTATTCTTTTCTCTATTTACATAATTTTCATTTTGTAATAGTAAATTAACTATTTCAGTGAAACCGTTATTTGCAGCAATATCTAAAAGTGTCCAACCGTTGTTTTTCTCTACTTGATTTACATCAAATCCACTAGCAATAAAATCTCTTACTTCAGCAACATCACCAGCTGCAATTATTTTATAGATATCTACAGAGTTTGATTCGGATTCGTTCTCAGTATTGATAGACATTTTTTACAATCCCCGATTGCAGAATAATTATCGACAACTAAGTTTTAACCGGGATGTGAAAGTCTTGTCCTCGGTGGATTTGGGAGAATTTGAGAAAAGGCGATCGCACTTGAGTCTAATTCAGTCTTACATAAGCATTATCGGTAAAAACAGGCACGCAATCGCTAACATTAATCTCCGCAGCTAATTCAACATCTAATTCAAAACCTCTTGCAATCAATTCTTTTCCAGAACTAGATTTTTTCAAAACATCTAATAAATCATTTTTTAAAGCATTAAATACACCAATAGCTGCTTTAGATTCTGGTGATAAACTTCCTGATAAATAACTTAGAATTGCTCCAGCACCAATTAAGTCTTCCAAACCAGGACGTAAAGAACCATCTTCCCATTTTTCACCCGCAGGAATTACCGTAACTCTAGCGCTATAGTTTTGAGCAAATCTAGCTACAGCTTCGCAGTTTCGTAAACAACCAGCTAAAGTCAAAGTATTTTCAGTAAGTAACGTTAAAGAAGAACCGTTTGGTGAAGGTAAAACAAGTTTAGTTCCGGTAGGAATCTTGGTTAAAGATTGAGGAGAAAGGGAATAACCAGTAGTATTTGTTCGTTTTGTTGCTAGTTCTGCTTGAATTGATTTTGCGTAATCATTTGCTGAACTGTCTTTCCACTGATACGGAAAGATTATCGCGCCGTTACTAGTAGCAATTTCAACAGCGGTGGAAAAAGATAGAACATCAACTATTACTACTACATCGCTGATTGGTGCTAGTTGAGTAACTCCCTGGTGTCCCCATTCGCAACGTAAATCAAATTCCGATTGATTAAAAACCGCTGTCACCCTACCCACAAGTCAATCCTCCTTTCTTTCTTTCCTCTGCGCTCTTTGTGTCCTCTGCGGTTTTTTAACAGCAATTATTTTTATCATCTACGTTAAATCCATTTCGGCTTTTGCTCTGTATATAAATAAAGCTCGATTCGGATGGAATATCAAAATGAAGAACTTCTTTGCTCAAACCAAAACTATCAAAGCTCTAACTCTAGCGGCTACTCTGGGTATTATGACTACCTTAGCAGCTTGCAATAACGCAACCGATAACAATAGCGCTAGTGTTAGCGAACCACAAACAGAAGAAGTTACAGCAGCATCATCAGCATCATCGGATAATCAAGCATTAGCGCAACAGTTACAGGGTAAACCGGTGGTTGTGGATATTTATGCAGATTGGTGTGCTGGATGTAAAAAAATTAAGCCTACTTTGGAAGCTTTGAAGAAAGAGTACGGTGATACAGCTAATTTTGTGGTTTTTGATGTTACTGATAAATCCACAACTGAAGCTTCTGAGGCTAAAGCGAAAGAGTTAGGTTTGTCGGATGTATTTGCTAAATATAAAGCTAAAACCGCTACTGTTGCTGTGATGAATCCGGGAACTGGTGAAGTAGTTGAACTATTCCAAAAAAATCAAAATAAAGCCGATTATGTTGCAGCTTTGGATACAACGAAGCAACAGATAACTAATTAATAATTTCGTTTAAAAATCTTCTTTTTTGTAAATCCAGTTTGGCATCTAATTTGTATATAAGATGAATCGTTAATCAAATGGATGCCAAATGAAAAAACAATTTTTTGCTACATTCACTACTTTGTTAATTGCTAGTACTTATTTTGTAAATGCTGAATCTGTATTAGCTAATAAAGCTTTAATTAATAGACAAATTACAACTCCTATAATTACTAGGTCTGTTGCTGATGATAATGAATTTTTAATTGAGCTAAGTGCTGGTACGTTACCTATTCAGGATTTAGCAATTATTCTTCCTCAGCAAACGAATGAGTTAGGGAATATGAGTATTAAAGGTAATTCAGGTCAAGATATTAAAGCAGAAATTCAGAATGATAAAGACCAAGTTTTAATTACATTTTCGGAACCTATAAAACCTGGGAATGCTTTAAAAATTAGATTTACTGATATAAATACTAAATTAATAATGGGTGAAACTTTACTTTATCAATTAAGCGTTCAGCAGGAAGGTTTACAGCAAAGAATTCCTATTGGTACAGCTAGAATTGACGTTCCGGATGCAAGTTGAAATTATTTTCTAATTTGTTGATTGTATTTCAATGATAAGAAAGACGTTGCAGTGCAACGTCTCTACATTATTATTTTTCCAACTAAAAATATATGAAACAGAAATTAAAATCAAACAATCTGTATTTATTGGCTTTTCTCTGCTTGGGAACTTTCATTATCATCGTCTTCGGAAGCCATTTTCAAGACTTGTATTTCAATCTCGAAGATTTAGTCAGACAATTAGAATCTCCTTATCATAAATGGGTAGAGAATCAAAATTCAACTAGTCCTATTATTTTAATTCCTATTGCTTTTATTGGTGGTTTAATTGCGAGTATTTCTCCATGTATTTTATCTTTGCTTCCGGTTAATCTCAGCTACATTGGAACCCTAAATATCGAATCTCGAAAAGATGCATTTTTAAAAGCTAGTTTTTTCGTTTTGGGAGCAGTTTCTATATTTAGCTTGTTTGGATTATTTGCTTCTTTTGCTTCATCTGTAATGGTGGATTTTCGTGGATATATAAATGTTGTAGTTGGTGCAATTATTCTGTTGATGGGATTGAGTTTTGCGGGAATATTTCACTTACCTTTACCTAAGAAACAGTTACGTATTCCCGTTCCCGGTCCCTTTGGGGCTGGATTAACGTTTGCTCTAGTTACTTCTCCCTGTGCTTCTCCGGTACTTTTTGCTGTACTAGCTACTGCTGCTGCTAGCGGTTCTCAAGCTCTGAGTACGGTGACAATGATTAGTTACGCTCTCGGATATACAGCGGTAATATTTTTTGCCAGTTTATTTACAGGTTTGGTCAAACAACGACAGATATTATTAAAAAAATCTCAATGGATTATCCGATTGGGAAGCGGTGCATTGATTTTAGCAGGTGGTTTTTATCTAGTTACTGGCATTAAATGGTTTTTCTGATATGAATGTAGCAACACACACCAAAAAACCGAGTAGGTTGCAATCTGAGTCCGATATGAATCCATCAAACCAGACAGAAGCAGAATTATTCCAAGCATTACAAGCGGGAGATTTATCGGCTTTAGGTGCTATTTATGACCGTTATGGCGAAGCTGTATACCGATTAGCTTTAAGGATTCTAGGTGACACTAATGAAGCTGAAGACCTGACGCAAGAAATCTTTTTAGCATTTTGGCGCAGTGGTAAATATGACCCCAATCGCGGGAAGATGCTGGTTTATTTGCTGACAATGACTAGAAGTAGAGCAATTAATCGTTTGCATCAAAAGTCCAGTCAAAACAAGCTTTTACAAAGATGTCAGCGAACTATTCCCACCCATGTTGACAGTAATGTGATGGAACAAGCTTCTCTGGGTGAAATGTCTCAGTTGATTAGTAAAGCTTTAGAACAGATACCAGAGAATCAGCAGCAAGTTTTGAAAATGGCTTATTACGAAGGGTTGAGCCAATCAGAAATTACGGAAAAATTAAATATACCTTTGGGAACAGTAAAAACCCGTACCAGACAAGGACTTTTAAAACTGAGAAAACTATTAAAGGATTTAGTAGATTAATTATGAAACCTGATAAATTACCTTCAAACTGGGAAGCTTTGATAACAGGTTATGTTTTGAGCGACTTAACCCCAGAAGAAGCAGCTTTAGTTAAACAGTATTTAGAAACTTATCCAGAATTAGCATGTGAAGTCGAAAGCTTACAGGCTACTTTAGCACTGTTTCCTTTATCATTACCCGAATCCAAGCCACCCGAAAAATTGCGATCGCAAATTCTCGAAGCAGCGAAAACCGAGTTACAGCAAGAAAAATCTGAATCTCCCCTTGTCTCCTCGTCTCCCCCTATACCCCTCTCCCCTTCTTCCAAAAAACCTTGGTTAAAAATAGCTGGAGTAGCAGCAATAGGAATAATTGCGAGTTTGGGATTCTTTAATTACCGACTACAGCAAAAACTTGCAACAGCAGAAACCGATTTATCCAATTACCGTTTACAAGCTCAATTATCCAAGACACAGCAAGAATTATCTCGCTATCAAGAAGCTTTATCAGTTTTAAAGCAACCAAATAATCGTTTACTAGCATTAAAAAGCATTACTCCCGATATATCATCTTCTGGTAGTTTAGTAATTGCTCCAAATTCAGAAGCTGCAATATTAACTTTGAAAAATCTTCCCGATTTACCATCAGATAAAATATATCGACTATGGGCTTTTGTTGATGGTAAAAAAGTAAAATGCGCTAAATTTAATCCGGATTCTCAAGGTAAAGTATTACAAAAAATTCCTTTACAAAAATGGGGAAGTACCACCGAAGTTTTTGTCACAATCGAACCCAAAGATGGTTTTGAATTACCAGTAGGAGAAACAGTTATGAAAGGTTCGAGAGCGATTTGAAAAATAAAATTCCCAATTCCTTAAGTTAACTGTACTTCGACTTAAATCTAATATATTATTCAGGAGAAAAAGTTATTTTAACTAAAATTTTCCAATCATGAATAATTCTTCTCCACCAAGAACTGTTACTTCTCAAAGAGAAAAATTAGACCTCAAAACTAAAATAGCCTACGGTGCTGGAGAATTAGGAGGAGCAATTCCAAATAATATATTAGTATTTTTCGTCTTATTTTTCTTTACCAATGTTGCTGGTTTAAATGCGAGTTTAGCGGGTAGTTTAATATTAGTTGGTAAAGCTTGGGATTCAATTAATGACCCCTTAATTGGCTGGTTAAGCGATAAAACCCGTTCTCGTTTGGGTAGACGCTATCCTTGGATGTTAATTGGTGCAGTTCCTCTTGCAATTTGTTTTTTCTTACTTTGGTTTACTCCTCCGATAGCAAACCAATGGTTAAAATTCGCTTACTACAATATCATTTTTATTCTTTATTATGCTGCTGTAAGTTCCGTATGGATTCCTTACTCTACATTAGGAGCGGAACTAACTACAACTTACAACGAACGTACTAATGTAACCGGTTTTAGGTCTGCTTTTGCAATTGGTGGCAGCATTTTCGCTTTAATTTTAGCTCAGATAATTTTAGGTATCTTTAAAGCACCTCAAAGCTATTTATATATGGCTGGTATCGCTAGTTTAATTTCATTTTTAGCAGTTTATTTTTGTGTTTGGGGAACTTATAAACGCTACAAAATTATTCAAAATCAACGCGAACAAATTAAACGCGAACCATCAGAACCAATTTTAAAACAAGTCAAGATAGTTTTGAGCAACAAACCATTTCTTTGTGTAATGGGAATTTATCTTTGTTCATGGTTGGGAACTCAGGTAACCGCAGCAGTGCTACCTTATTTTGTCGTAGACTGGATGCAGTTACCAAAAACTCACTTTACTCAAGTGGCTTTAGCAATCCAAGGAACAGCATTAATTTTAATGCCTTTCTGGAGCATATTAGGACAAAAAATTGGTAAGAAAGCAATTTACTGTATGGGTATACCAGGAACAATAATTGCTCAAGCTGGATTTTTCTTTCTACAACCGGGACAAACTACATTAATGTATATCTTGTCAGTTATGGCAGGAATTGGTATTTCAGTTGCCTATATTACACCTTTTGCAATGTTACCGGATGTAGTCGATTTAGATGAACTAAATACCGGACAGCGTAGAGAAGGAATTTTTTACGGATTCATTGTTCAAACCCAAAAATTATGTGTAGCAGTAGCGATATTTTTAGTCGGAAAAATATTAGATTCATCAGGATTAATACCAGCAGTAGGAACAGAAGTACAACCCGTACAGCCAGATTCAGTTTTATTAGCAATTCGTTTAATAATTGGTCCCATACCAACTTTAATTTTAATACTTGGTTTTGTTATAGCCTATATTTATCCAATTACTAAATCAAAGCACGAAGAAATTGTTTTGAAAATAAAAGAAGGGAATAGGGCATTGGGCATTAGGAATTGAAATATTATAATCTTGTAGGGTGTGTTGCTAACGAAGTTAGAACGCACCATTATCCTTTTTCTTATTATAAAATATTAGTCAAATTTAAAAATTTAGTTTTTAAAAACCAAATCAATTAACCAGTAATATTTAAAGCTTGAATAAATGTCTTACTCTTTCTCACCAACTAATAAAAATGATGCCGTAAAAATCTTAAACTGGCACTACGATGAATCATTAAATTTTTATAATCCCAATCCTTCCGAGATTGAGGAAACCGTAGAAGATTTTTTAAATCCCGAAAATAGTTACTACAGTATTTTTAATAATCGTAATGAACTTGTTGCTTATTGTTGTTTTGGTGCAGATGCAAGAGTAAAAGGTGGTAATTACGATGTCGAAGCTTTAGATATTGGATTTGGTCTAAATCCACATTTAACCAGAAAAGGAATCACATTTCGGATAATTAATGCTGTATATGATTTTGTGAAAAGTCACTTTTCAACAACTTTATTTCGTGTAACGGTGGCTGAATTTAATCAGCAAGCAATAAGACTATATGAAAAAGCTGGATTTCAACAAATTCAGAAATTTCAACGAGAGCAAGATGGTGTAGGTTTTTTGGTTTTGATTTTGGAAGTTCAGTAACTTGAGATGTTGAAAAACCCATTTTAAAAAACCGGGTTTCTAAATAATTGATATTTTTTTTAAACTGTACTATTACTTATTCCTCAAAACAATCAGATTCACTAGCTTTTACTGATTTATCTTGCGAATCCAAAACTTTATAATCACTCAATTTAAACAAAGTAGCAGCCCAGCGCTCATTAGGATAAATTTCTTTAACATCTCCACTAAAGCGAATCTTCAAACCTTCTTTTTTAAATTCATCAGGTAAATTACAAGGAGCAAATCGACTGCGATTATCTTCACTAATAATGATATAAAGCTTGTCATGAATCCGTCTAACTGTACCAATTTGTTTTTCTACAGTATCTACAGTTTTTCTACTATCAAAAGCACATTTCGAGCTATTTTCTACTTTCTGACCAATCAGTCCTAATTCCCTTAACTCATTCCGAGTTTTTGCATCCCAAGGACGTACCGAACCAAAAGCACCATCATAAACAGCATTCCAAGATTGAGAACCCTTATTTTCTGCGAAAAATATATAATTACCTCCCGGTTTTTGAATAAAATTATCGCAGGAAGTTTGATTAAAACCTTTTAGATTTACTAGTTTGGGACCATTACCTTTTAAATATCGTTTAACATAAATTACTAGCGTGTCTCCTTTCACTCTTCTAACAACTCCTTGAAACATAATTGGAGTTTTATCTATCCTCTGAGCAATAGTTGAAGGTTTGCTTCCAGGTGTAGGAGAACAAGCATAAGCTGATTTCAATGGAGTTAAAGTTAAAGCAATCGATATTGGTAAACTTAATCCGATAATTCCTAACAAATATAGAGAAGCAGATTTTAATTTAAACATAAAAAATAATCAATTTATTGGTATGTGAAAATTAACAGCAAACAATTTTTTCACGATTAATAAGACTTAATAAATTATTCTCAAGTTCCTATCATATAATAATCGGAAGATTAGTATTTAACTGTATCCATAGGTAGATGTAAATAATGAAAATTATAGTTCGTAGTTGGGATTACCACACCAATTGTTAATTATTTACCGATTAATTTGTAGAGACGCTATATATCGCGTCTCTACATTTTTGGTTATTCCCACAGACCTATAAAACATGGTAAAAAACATTGATATAGAAAAAAGAATTTTAATCCAAAATCCAAAATCTAAAATCTAAAATCCAAAATCAGATGTCCGACACACAACAAGTAAGTAAAGCAGTAGCCAGTCTCTATAATACTTATCCCTTTCCACCAGAACCTTTACTTGACGAACCACCACCGGGATATAATTGGCGCTGGAATTGGTTGGCTGCTCATAATTTTTGTACTGGAAGAAAACCCCAAAAACAAGATATCCGTATCCTTGACGCTGGTTGTGGTACCGGTGTCGGAACAGAATATCTAGTACATTTAAATTCTCAAGCAAGCGTAGTCGGAATTGATTTAAGCGAAGGAGCTTTAAACGTTGCGAAAGAAAGATGTCAGCGTTCTGGTGCAAATCGTGCAGAATTTCATCATTTAAGTTTGTTCGATATTGAAAAAATACCCGGTGAATTTAATTTAATTAATTGCGTCGGAGTTTTGCATCATACACCAGAACCAATTCGGGGAATTCAAGCTTTAGCGAAAAAATTAGCTCCTGGTGGTTTGATGCATATTTTTGTATATGCAGAATTGGGACGTTTTGAAGTAAGTTTAATGCAGCAAGCTATTGCTTTACTTCAGGGTGAAAAACAGGGTGACTATCGTGATGGTGTTGCTATCGGTAGAAAAATCTTTGATTCTCTACCAAAAAATAACCGTCTGGTCAAACGAGAAAAAGAAAGATGGGCTTTAGAAAATCAAAGAGATGAAAACTTCGCCGATATGTACGTTCATCCCCAAGAAATTGATTATAATATCGAAACTTTGTTTGAATTAATTGACGCTTCCGGTTTAGATTTTGTTGGTTTTTCCAATCCCAGTTATTGGAATTTAGAAAAACTTTTAGGAACAGCACCAGAATTAATTGAAAGAGCAGAAAAGTTGGAAGAAAGAGAACGTTACCGATTAATAGAATTATTAGACCCAGATAATATTACTCACTACGAATTTTTTCTGAGTCGTCCACCTTTAAATAAATCTGATTGGAAAGACGATAATGCAATCCTAACAGCAACTCCAGAATTAAATCCCTGTATAGATGGATTTCCAGCTTCAAGTATTTTTAATTATGACTATCAGCTAATTAGACTATCAGAAAACGAAATTGAATTCATGAAAGCCTGTAACGGAAACTCAACAGTAAAAGAAATTTTGAATAATGTTGAATTAGATTTAGGGAAAGTCAAACAACTTCAGAAACAACAATTGATAATGCTGAATTGTTAGTTGCTAGTTGTTCGTCGATAGGAATTGGTAATTGGTAATTGGTAATTGTTAGTTGGTAATTAATAATCGGTAACTGTTAACAGCTAAGAAGCTTTCTGGCTTCTACTCTACTTCTCCTTGTCCCCTTGTCTCGCCATCTCCCATGCCCCATGCCCCATGCCCAATCCCCCATTCCCCAATTCCGATACTGTTCCGAGTTAACAGTTCAACCTTGTCTAAATGCTAATATCGCTGATGACAATCTTGTAAATCCGGGGATAGAATCCTGGATAAGCGTTTTTCTGCGAGCTATCGTCTTCTCTCCAAGAATATAAAATCGGATAGCTTAGCAGGCACATATTAATCTCTGTTTGTCATCCGTGTACTCTCGTAATTTTTACTACGATTTTTCTGTGTCAGGGTTGTCTATGCTTGTTTTATGGTTGGGATTGTGTCGAAAAATTAATGTAAACAGTTAGTTGAGTGATGGTATATGGTAACAACAAGTTAATTGTTTTTTTCTAAAGTAATGTTACCCAACCGTGATATGATTCAACTGACTGGATTTGCAGTCAACATCAAACTTCTGTACTGGTTTCAAGTCCCGTGAGCTTGTCAGACGAAACGATTGAATCCGCGCCTTCGACAATAGAAAATGCTCAAGCTGGTTTTGAGGACGCAGAGCCAGATGATTCCATGCATGATTTCTACAAACTCTATCAAGAGTTGTTAGTTATTACCCTTGCTTTAACCGGAATTATTTTTGTCTCTGTTTGGATATTTTATTCCTTAAACATTGCTCTAAATTATTTAATTGGAGGATGTGCGGGTTTAGTTTATCTCAGGATGTTGGCAAAAGATGTTGAGCGTTTGGGTAGAGAAAAGCAACAGTTGAGTAAGACTCGATTGGCTTTATTGGTGTTGTTGATTTTGCTTGCAGGAAAGTGGAATCAATTGGAAATTCTGCCTATATTTTTAGGCTTTTTAACCTACAAAGCAACGCTGATAATCTATGTGATTCGCACAACGGCATTCAGTTCTAACTAGCATACAACTGGGTAACTATAAAGGTTCTTCTCCAGTTAATATGGTCGAAACATAAGTTAGGTCGAGAAAATGGTAAATTTTCTAAATATTTTCAGTTCTGTAACTCTTGCAGAATTGGAAGTAGGAAAACATCTGTATTGGCAAATTGGTAACTTAAAGTTACACGGACAAGTATTTCTAACCTCTTGGTTTGTAATTGCCGTGCTGGTACTTGTTTCCTTAATAGCAAGCAGTAATATAAAGCGGATTCCGAGCGGTATACAGAATCTAATGGAGTATGCCCTCGAATTTATTCGGGATTTGGCTAAAAACCAGATTGGCGAAAAAGAATATCGTCCCTGGGTGCCATTTGTAGGCACTTTGTTTTTATTCATTTTTGTGTCAAATTGGTCTGGGGCACTTGTTCCTTTCAAGTTGATAGAGTTACCTGAAGGCGAATTAACTGCTCCTACTAGTGACATCAATACAACTATTGCCTTAGCATTGTTGACATCGCTCGCGTATTTTTACGCTGGCTTCAGCAAGAAGGGTTTAGGTTACTTTGGCAACTACGTTCAGCCGGTATCGTTCATGTTGCCCTTCAAAATAATTGAAGACTTCACAAAACCTCTTTCCCTAAGCTTCCGTTTATTCGGAAATATTTTGGCTGATGAACTAGTTGTGGGAGTATTAGTCTTACTGGTACCTTTATTTGTGCCACTACCTGTAATGGCTTTGGGGCTATTTACCAGCGCTATTCAGGCACTAATTTTTGCTACCCTGGCGGCTGCTTACATCGGTGAAGCGTTAGAAGACCACCACGGTGAAGAACATTGAGGGCATAAAAAACCTTCATATCAAACGGTTAGTTGTTCATAGTTAAAGTCAGTTAGTTATTCAAGCAACTAACAATCAACAACTATCGGCTAACACCTTTCAAATTGAAAACCAATTCTATTTAAGTAAACCAAGGAAATTTATCATGGATCCAATTATTTCTGCTGCTTCCGTACTAGCTGCTGCTCTAGCTGTTGGTTTAGCTGCTATCGGACCTGGAATCGGTCAAGGTAATGCTGCTGGACAAGCTGTAGAAGGTATTGCTCGTCAGCCCGAAGCAGAAGGTAAAATTCGCGGTACCTTGCTATTAAGTTTGGCATTCATGGAAGCGCTAACCATCTATGGTTTGGTTGTATCCTTGGTACTATTGTTTGCTAACCCCTTCTCATAATTCTGAAGCGAGTTAGGAGTTAGGAGTTAGGAATGAGGAGTTAGGAGTTAGGAGTTAGGAATTGTATGTACGTTGAGTCAGGAATCGTATGTACGCAGGTTAAATAGGATTTATTAACTCATAACTCATAACTCATAACTTTTAGTTCATAACTCATAACTCATAACTCATAACTTATATAAAGTGGGAGTAAACAATAATGATTCATTGGACAACTTTATTCGCAGTAGAAGAAGTTGCCAAAGAAGGTGGTTTATTTGATATAGACGCTACTTTACCTTTAATGGCAATTCAGTTTCTACTTCTAGCCTTAATTCTCAACGCTATTTTTTACAAGCCCTTGGGTAAAGCGATTGATGAACGGAACGAGTTTATTCGTAATAATCAATTGGATTCAAAAGAGCGCTTGACGAAAGTAGAAAAATTAGCGCAGCAATACGAAGAAGAATTAGCAGGTGCAAGAAGAGAAGCGCAAAAAGTAATTGCTGATGCTCAAGCAGAAGCTGATAAAATTGCTTCTGAAAAAGTGGCAGCAGCGCAACAAGAAGCCCAAGCAGAAAGAGAAAAAGCATCTCAAGAAATCGAGCAGCAAAAACAGCAAGCTCTAACTTCTTTGGAAAAAGAAGTTGATGGTCTTTCTCGACAAATATTAGAAAAGCTTTTGGGAGCGGATTTAGCAGCACAACGCTAACAAACTATAACTTGCATCGCGGGCGGAAAGTTTGTCTCTATCGCTTGGCTCGAATTCAGTAATTGCTACTTTGTAATTCGTAATTATTACCCCCATATGCAAGTAAAGAATCAATTGGATTTTAGATTTTGGATTGTTTTTTTATTTGAAATAAAATTTAGAATCTATAAGTACAATTGGTCGGTTAGAGGTAGAAAAATAGAAAATTTATAGAAAATTTCTAATTTTACATAAATATAAATGTTTTTCTATAGATAACTCTACTTAAAATAAAAATCGATTAATTACGAATTATAAGAAAAGCAAATTACTACTAATCCTAAAGGTTATAGAGAGATTTAAATTTATAGGTGCTTGAATGATAAGCATCAGAATATTTTATGCTGAAGGCAGCGCAGTAGTGGATGAAATAACAACATGGGGACATTCTTAATATTGATGGCGGAAGCCAGCGCCGTCGGAAGTGAGTTAGTTGAGGAAGCAGGTCACGAAGGTTTTGGTTTTAATACCGATGTCTTAGATACTAACTTAATTAACCTGGCAATTATTCTTGTAGTGCTATTCGTTTTTGGACGGAAGGCTCTAGGTAGTACTTTAAAAGAACGTCGCGAGAAAATCGAAGCTGCGATAAAAGCTGCTGAAAAACGTGCCCAAGATGCACAAACTGCTTTGGCTGACCAACAAAAGAAATTGGCTCAAGCTCAAGAGGAAGCTAAAAGAATCAGGCAAGCAGCACAGGAAAACGCTGGTAAAGCAAAAGAATCAATACTTGCACAAGCCGCTGTTGATGTGGAAAGAATGAAGCAGACAGCAGCAGCCGATTTGAATACAGAGAGAGATAAAGCTATAGCCCAACTGCGACAGCGCGTAGTCGCTCAGGCTTTGGAGAAAGTAGAGTCGCAACTCCGTGGTGGAATTGCCGACGATGCTCAGCATACATTAGTTGACCGTAGCATCGCGCAATTAAGGAGTTAATTATGGCAAGTAACACAGCAGCAACCGCAGCAGTATCGCGTCCTTACGCTGAAGCGCTTATGTCTATAGCGCAGTCAAATAACGTTGCAGATAAATTTGACTCTGATGTACGTTCTTTACTGAACTTAATCAAAGAAAGCCAACCCCTGCAAAACTTTTTTGCCAATCCGTTTATTAGCGGTGAAGACAAGAAAGGTGTTATCAGCAAAATACTTAGCGACGACACTAATCCAATTTTCCGCAACTTTCTAATGTTATTGGTAGATAGACGGCGAATTACATTAGTAGAAGATATAGCTCAAGAATATTTGGCAAAGTTGCGGGAGTTAAATCAAACAGTATTAGCAGAAGTTATTTCTGCCGTTCCCCTCACCGACGAACAGCAGCAAACCATCAAAGAAAAAGTTAAATCAATGACTGATGCTCGCGAAGTCGAGTTAGACAGTACTATTGATAGCGACATCATTGGTGGCGTAATTATCAAAGTCGGTTCCCAAGTAATTGATTCAAGTTTAAGGGGTCAGTTACGACGCTTATCTTTGAACCTGAAAGGGTAAATAAAGTTAGGAGTTAGGAGTGAGGAGTTAGGAATTTAACGCTGGAGTTTAAGTTGAACTGGTAAAACAGAATAATTTATAACTCATAACTCATAACTCATAACTCATAACTCATAAGTCGCGTTTCTTTTCGCATTGTAAGAAAGAAGATAAAAAAAATGGCAATTAGCATTAGACCAGACGAAATTAGTAATATTATCCAACAGCAAATCGAGCAATACGACCAGCAGGTCAAAGTTGCAAATGTTGGTACCGTGTTGTCAGTAGGTGACGGTATTGCTCGTATCTATGGCTTGGAAAAAGCTATGGCTGGCGAGTTGTTGGAATTTGAAGATGGTACTGCTGGTGTTGCTCTTAACTTAGAAGAAGACAACGTTGGTGCGGTATTGATGGGTGACGGTCGCCAAATTCAAGAAGGTAGTACCGTTACAGCTACTGGTAAAATTGCTCAAGTAGACGTTGGCGATGCCATGATTGGCAGAGTTGTTAATGCTTTGGGTGAAGCTATTGACGGTAAAGGTGATATCAACACCACAGATGGTCGCTTGATTGAGTCGATGGCTCCCGGTATCATTGAACGTCGTTCGGTACACGAACCAATGCAAACCGGAATTACCGCTATTGACGCGATGATTCCTGTAGGAAGAGGACAGCGAGAATTAATTATTGGTGACAGACAAACTGGTAAAACAGCAATTGCGATTGACACCATTATTAACCAGAAGTCCGAAGACGTAGTTTGTGTTTATGTTGCAATCGGTCAGAAAGCTTCTACCGTTGCTAACGTAGTTCAAACATTACAAGATAACGGCGCGATGGACTACACCATCGTAGTTGCTGCAAACGCATCCGACCCCGCACCGCTACAGTGGTTGGCTCCTTACTCCGGTGCAGCAATTGCTGAATACTTTATGTATAAAGGCAAAGCAACCTTAATTATTTACGATGATTTGACCAAGCAAGCGCAAGCTTATCGTCAAATGTCCTTGTTATTGCGTCGTCCACCTGGTCGTGAAGCATATCCTGGAGACGTATTTTATCTCCACTCCCGCTTATTGGAACGCGCTGCAAAACTCAGCGATGACCTCGGTTCTGGTAGCATGACCGCGTTACCAATCATTGAAACCCAAGCTGGTGACGTATCCGCTTACATTCCTACCAACGTAATTTCGATTACCGACGGTCAGATATTCTTATCTTCTGACTTATTCAACGCTGGCATTCGTCCCGCAATCAACCCAGGTATTTCCGTATCCCGCGTGGGTTCTGCGGCTCAAACCAAAGCAATGAAAAAAGTTGCTGGTAAATTGAAGTTGGAATTAGCACAGTTTGACGAACTACAAGCATTCTCGCAGTTTGCATCCGACTTAGATAAAGCAACTCAAGACCAGTTAGCTCAAGGTGTACGCTTGCGTGAAACCTTAAAGCAACCTCAAAACCAGCCTCGTGCAGTATACGAGCAAGTTGCAATTTTGTATGCAGGTATTAACGGATATTTAAGCGATATCGAAGTTAGTAAAGTTACAGACTTCGTTGAAGGATTCCAAGAATACTTGAAGAACAACAAAACCGAATTCAAGCAAGGAATTCAAGAAAAGAAAAAACTTGAAGAAAACGAAGAAAAAGCTTTGAAAGAAGCAATCGAAGAGTACAAGAAGACCTTCATGGCAACTGCGTAAAACAGTTAGGAGTTAGGAGTTAAGAGTTAAGAGTTAAATAATGAGGAGTTAGGAGTTAAGAGTTAAGAGTTAAAAGAATTGAAAGTTTATATATATGTGGAATAAAGAGTATAGATTTTATTCCCGATTCTAACTTTAGTCTTCATAACTCATTATTCCTAACTTCTAACTCCTAACTCCTAACTCCTAACTTATTATTCCTAACTCCTAACTCCTAACTCCTAACTAAAAAGATTATGCCTAATTTAAAAGCAATACGTGACCGCATCAGTTCGGTTAAAAATACCAAAAAAATTACAGAAGCAATGCGCTTGGTTGCGGCTGCAAGAGTACGTCGCGCACAGGAACAGGTAACTTCTACTCGTCCATTTGCAGACCGTTTGGCACAGGTATTATTCGGTTTGCAAAGCCGCTTAACCTTTGAAGATGTAGACTTACCGTTGATGAAAAAGCGCGAAGTTAGTACAGTTGGTTTGCTGGTAATTTCTGGTGACCGTGGTCTATGCGGTGGCTACAATACCAACGTAATCAAGCGTGCTGAAAATCGCGCCAAAGAGCTACAGTCCGAAGGTTTAAATTATAAGTATGTACTTGTAGGACGTAAAGCCAACCAGTATTTTCAACGTCGCGAACAGCCGATTGAAAAATCATATACTGGTTTAGAACAAATCCCTACAGCTTCAGAAGCTTCTGATATCGCTGACGAATTACTTTCTTTATTTTTATCCGAAGAAGTAGACAGAATCGAGTTGGTTTACACAAAATTCGTTTCCTTAGTTAGTTCTCGTCCCGTAGTACAAACTTTACTTCCCTTAGACCCCAAAGGTTTATCAGCAGAAGACGAATTCTTCCGTTTAACAACTCGTGGTGGTGAATTTGAAGTCGAGAGAGAGAAAGTCACAACCCAAAAGCGTGATTTTCCTCGCGACATGATTTTTGAACAAGACCCAGTACAAATTCTGGATTCCTTACTACCACTATACTTAAGCAATCAGCTATTGCGAGCATTGCAAGAATCCGCAGCTAGCGAACTAGCAGCAAGAATGACAGCAATGAGTAGTGCTAGCGACAACGCAGCGGAATTAATGAAGAACCTTTCACTGTCTTACAACAAAGCCAGACAAGCAGCAATCACCCAAGAAATTCTAGAAGTTGTGGGTGGTGCTCAAGCGCTTGGGTAAAGAAAGTTAGGAGTTAGGAGTTAGGAGTTAAGAGTTAAGAGTTATGAGTTAAGAGTTTGAAAGGTGATTAGAAGTTTTAAGTTGTAAACCTCGAACATTGTTAAAACTAAGAATTTCACTGTTTAAGATAACCCTTAACTCTCAATTTACAACTCCTAACTCCTCACTCTAAACTCCTCACTCCTCACTCCTAACTTTTTTAAAGGTGGCAATTTTCAAAAAGCTGCACTATAATAGAATATGAATAACATGGGTCTGTAATGGTTTCGACGGGGTGGTGAAAGCTACTCGTTGATTCAGGTCGAGAGTGAGCCTAATCTCGTAAATCAAGGTTCAAACAAATAATAACTGCAAACAACATTGTAGCATTCAAGCGTCAAGCAGTAGCTGCTTAAACTTTTTTTCGTACGCTTCTCTTTAATGTGACTCCGTTAAGCATTAAAGAGCAACCCCCAACGGATGCTCTATTAAGTTCCCTTTGGTGGACTTACTAGAAAAGACTTTACCAAAGCATCCCACCGTTCGGGATAATGAGCGGTTCCTGCCTCAAGGGTAAGCGAGGCTAAACCTGTGAATGATGCGGGAGTAAATACCCATTTCGGACGGCAGTTCAATTCTGCCCAGGTCCACTATTATACAAATACTAGTCCACCTTATACTTAGATGTAGAGGTGGATTTGTTTTTTTATCAGTAATTTAAAAGTAGTTTATGAATAAGTCCCAAGTAATAGTTATCTGTAAAAATCCTGCTTGTGCTAAGGAATTTACTAAAAGTCGCAGCGAATTTAATCGAAGTGAAAAATTAGG
>JBCBHT010000070.1:0-28043 GCA_038525335.1 Cyanobacteria bacterium J06621_15
CGATAGGACATAGAGAGATAGTAATCGCCGAGTTTTGCGATGATCCACAGCTTCGCTGAATGCGTCGTCGTTCCTCCTAACAATGACTGGCTTTGAGCGATTTTTACCTGAATCCAAAAGTCGCTTCCAGATAGGATTTTAAGACTTGTGTGTACACGGTAGCTTTAATAAGGAGAGGGGTTGGGGGTGAGGTCAAGCTGTATCTCAGTTATTTAATAAACGCTATAGTTATTAATTTTTAATAGAATTGTAGAGAAATAGAGTGTTACGTCTCTACATAATTATAGGTAATTCAATATAAATACATTTTCTAAAAAAACCACAAAAAATAAGATGAAGAATTTGTCTTCATCCTTAAAAAATATCAATTAAATTAAATTCGTATAATCTAACTTTTCAAAGCTCTAACGAATCGCTGCAAACTTTTAAATATATTCTTATTACTAGCAGCTACAGGTTCGCCATCAGCTTGTGGTTGTTCGCCGGATATAATTGCATCTAACTCATCACCAGAAGGCTTTTTGGGTAATTCAGCAACTTTTTCATAATCACCATCTTTTTCTACCCAAACTTCCCATAGTCCTGGATAACAACGGAATACAGCAGCTTCTTCAAATATCGGACGTAAATAATAGCAAGATTCAATTGTATTGATAAAACGCTGACGAGTTTGTCGGGCTGCATAACCAATACCGACTATACTCGAATCTTCTAATCTAGGAGCAAACATGATAAAAGGACGATGTTCGCCAATTATTTCGCAGACCTTTTCTAACTGTGGAACTTCCACCGAACTGGGTTCAACAAACAAGAAAATTTCATCCTCTGGTTGAACCTTTGAATCTATCGAAGTCATTCGACCGGTACCAATATCTAAAATTTGAAAAGGTATATCATTCCAATCGCGACGAGCAAGAGCTGCGCTACCAGCGTCAGCGAAAAAAATCTTTAATTTATCCCCATATTCTGCAAAAGCTGGTATAAACTGTTGTGCTGCTGGCAAGGCTTTTAATTCTGGAAACAATAACTCAACCTGCAGACGATTGTAGCCATCGTTAATAGCAGCTTGAGTTGCAGCGCTTGCTTGAACAATTGCATCTTCTAGTGTTCTTGGAAGTTCGGGCATTTTAAAAGATAGTTGTTAGTGGTTAGTTGTTAATTGATAGTTGTTAGTAATAAATCAATCAGTGAAATCCATTTAATCCGTGATAGTTACTTTGCAACAACAGCAAAGCGATTTTTGAGACGATTCATTACTTGCTTTAATACCATCGCTACCCAGTCAACGTCTGCTTGTGTTGTGTAACGTCCCAAAGTAATACGAATACCTCCCATTGCAGCGGTTGGGGAATAACCCATTGCGCTCAACACTGGGCTAGGAAATAGTTTACCACTATGACAAGCTGAACCAGCACTAATACCTATTCCTGCTAAATTTAATTGACGGACGATGGTTTTTCCACTAATTTTTTCTCCATCAGCGTATTCTAAACACAAACTCACATGGTGTGGTAAACGCTGCATTAAATCACCCGTGGGAATTAAGCCTTTGACATCAGCCAATTGCGAAAAAAGCCTATCGCGTAATTCAATTAAACGGGGTGTTTCGATTGGTAGTTCTTGGGCTGCTAATTCCGCAGCAACTCCAAAACCGGCAATGATTGGTACGGCTTGAGTTCCGGAGCGCAATTGCATTTCCTGTCCTCCACCGTGAAGTAGAGATATTAACTTCACTCCAGGACGAACATACAATGCTCCAGTCCCTTGAGGACCATATATTTTATGACTAGAAATGCTTAGTAAATCTACTGGTAATTTATTTAAATCTATGGGCAATCTTCCTGTTGCTTGCACCGCATCAGTATGAAACAAAACTCCTGCACTACGAGCAATTTTACCTAGTTCTTCAATCGGCTGTACGGTACCTACTTCACTTTGCCCATAAATAATTGAAATCAAAACTGTATTGTCTTGTAAAGCTGCTTTCAAATCTAAAGGATTAACTCTACCCTTAGCATCAACGTTCAAATAGGTAATTTCCCATCCCCAACTTTCAAGCAACTTTGCAGGTTCTGAAACAGCTGAATGCTCTACGCTCGAAATAATTATATGTTGAGGTTTGCTTTCTCGCCGAGCAACCCCCATAATCGCTAAATTATTAGCTTCTGTGCCACCACTGGTAAAAATTATGGATTCGTGCCCCGGTGCGTTAACCAAACTGGCAACCTGCATCCTAGCTTGTTCTAAAATAGTTGCAGCTCGTTGCCCCCATTCATGCAAGCTAGAAGGATTTCCCCATCCTTGAGTTAATACTGCTTGCATTACGTTGATTGCTTCAGGACGAGTAGGAGTTGTAGCGCTGTAGTCTAGATAAATTTGCATAAAAATTAGGCTATGAAACGCCGTTATCGGTTAGTGCTTTGTTTTTAGGCTTATACAATAGAGTATTGACAAGTTTTTTTAGATATCTTCTTTTTAAAATAATAGTGACCCCATTTCCCGTGAAGATTCTTTAAGACAAGTATCTTTAGCGGAAAATTAATTGCAGTCGAAGAAAAGTTATACAGATTAAATATTAGTAAAATTATTAGTAAAAATAACAAAACTCTCCCAAAACCTATCAAATTCAGATTTTGTGTTCTGTAAATATCAGAATTCGTTAAATATAATTATTTATTTATCTAAACATACCAGTAAAACTACTTAAATTAATTTCAAAGTATTTATAAAACATTCATAATCCCTTAAGATTGGAACCATGCTGTTAATGCAATTGCTAAAGCATCAGCAGCATCATCAGGTCGAGGAATGTAGTCTAAATCAAGTTCTCGGGCTACTGCTTCTTGAACTTCAGATTTTTCTGCTTTACCATAACCAGCTAAAGCTAGTTTTATTTGGGAGGGTGCAAATTCTACGATAGGTAAATCATGCTGTCCTAACACCAACATAATGATTCCTCTGGCTTGAGCAACTAAGATAGTATTCGACATGCGGTAAAAGAAAAATTTTTCAATCGCAACCAAATCAGGTTGGAATTGTTCTATTACAGTATGTAAGTCGTCGTAAAGCGTACATAGTCTCTGCTGTAATGGAGTTTTTGCAGGAGTAGTAATAACCCCGAAATCAAGTAGTTTTACTGAGTCTCCGTACAAGTTATCTTGATTTTTTTGGCATATAATTGCTCCAAAACCCAAAATTGCGAATCCTGGATCTAAGCCTAGAATTTTTCTTTGCATTTACTTTACTATCTTTTCACAGAAATATAGTGATTTCACTGAGCTTTTTATGTAAGTTAATTACATGAGTTGAGTTAATTAGAATTAAAAATTGTAGTAATTACATTCTTCAACTTGAATACTCTTAGTGTAAATTTTCAATTAATTATTGTTTAGACCACTGCTTACAATTGCGATATGTCAATTGGTTTTCTCAGACAAGCCCTCAATGTAATGCAACAACAGTCGCGCCGTCGCACTCCCCATCGAGTAAATCAATGGTTTAAGTGGTTGTCCCCTGGGTTATCGGTTAAACGTTGGTTCCTAATTAGTATGGCAGGCTTAGTATTAGCCAGTCTGGGCTTCGCTATTTGGAGCGGATTAACACCGATTTATTGGGTGCTGAAATTAGTTAGAAGAGGGTTCTCTGTAATTACCAATACTATACCTTATTACATTAGCGGACCTGTAGTGATGATTAGCGGCTTATTGTTGCTAATTTGGGGACAAACCCGCACGGTAGGTTCGATTACTCAGGTAATAAGACCAGAGAATGACCAAGAATTAGTTGATGTACTCTTAGCCCATCGTAGATTATACAGAGGACCGAAAATCGTTGTTATTGGTGGGGGCACCGGACTCTCCACTTTATTAAGAGGACTCAAAACTTATAGCGCTAATATTACAGCTATTGTTACTGTTGCCGATGATGGTGGTTCTAGCGGAAGGTTACGTGAAGAATTTGGCGTATTACCACCTGGAGATATTCGTAACTGCTTAGCCGCTTTAGCGGATGAAGAAAAATTATTGACAGAATTGTTTCAGTATCGCTTCAGTGCTGGTGACGGTCTAAGCGGTCACAGCTTCGGTAACTTGTTCTTGACAGCGATGAGTGAAATTACTGGAGATTTAGAACGAGGTGTTGCTGCCAGTTCTAAAGTCTTAGCTATTAGAGGTCAAGTGCTGCCAGCAACTTTAAGCGATGTTCGTCTATGGGCTGAGTTAGCCGATGGTCGTTTTATTGAAGGTGAATCAAAAATCTCTAAAGCTGGAGGCAAAGTAGTTAAGCTTGGCTGTACTCCGGCAAATCCGCCAGCTTTACCAGCTGCTATCAAGGCAATTAAAGATGCTGATTACATTATTATGGGTCCCGGTAGTCTTTACACTAGTGTGATTCCCAATCTTTTGGTACCTCAAATAGCAAATGCAATAGCCGCGTCATGCGTACCAAAAATATATGTATGTAATATCATGACTCAACCGGGAGAAACTCAAGGATATACGGTTGCTAATCATATTCAATCTATTGATAAAGCTTGCGGACAAAAGTTATTTGATGCAGTTTTAGTACATAAGAAAGCTCCTTCAAGCCGCGCTCTTATCCGTTATGCAGAAGAAAATTCCCACCCAGTATTTTTAGACCGCGAAGCGGTAACTATGAGCGGTCGGAGGATAGTCTCAGCAAACGTTATGAGTGAAGACGAGACGGGCTGCGTGCGTCACGACCACGAAAGGTTAGCACAGGTTCTCTTCCGTTGGTATAGTGGGACTCCTAAAGGAATGCGAAAGTTATACAAACTCTTTGGAAAAGAATCGGTTATTGGCTGAAGATAAAATTTACAAAAAATGTTTCTCTTAATAGACACAAAACTACCCAAAAATAATTGTTGGGTAGTTTTTTATATGTCTTATGTCCTACCGGAGAAACTGTGCTAACAGATACGCTACGGTTTTTGTAGCTCAAGGTATTGGCGAAGACAGCGCAACTACGAAAAAATATTTATCCGTCAACACTAATGGGATAAAGCATTAGTACATTCTGAAGGGATTCGTCTTTCTCACAATTATTGGGAGACATAGTACTAGGGTTTCTATCTAAAAACACCCAAAACTACTACGAAAATGATTTTCAAATTACAATATTTTTCCATCCATATATAAAAACTAAAAGATGAAAATCTTTCTGAAAAATGCACTAGCAACTCAACACTTAGGTATTATTCTGGGTCAAACGCTCAAAGCTAATAGCGTAATTTTACTCGAAGGCGATTTAGGAGCGGGCAAAACAACTTTAGTCCAAGGATTGGGTAAAGGTTTAGGTATTGATGAACCAATTGTCAGTCCTACTTTCACTATTATTAATGAATACAATAGGGCACGACTACCTCTTTACCATTTAGATTTATATCGTTTAGAAGCTGCGGAAATAGTTGGGTTAAACCTCGACACTTATTGGGAAGGTATAGAGGTTGAGCCGGGAATAGTAGCTATCGAATGGGCACAGCGTATGCCTTACAAGCCAGATACCTATCTCAAAATACATTTAGCTAACGATAACGAGAGTCAAGACCTTGAGGAGGTTGACTCAGTTAGACGTTTTGCACAAATCATTCCATTTAATCTCAATCTTGACGAGAAAATTCTGGCTTTAAGCGAAAGAAAAAATGAAGAATAGTAATTACCCGAACCGTAGCAGCCTTCAGATATAAAGTGGCAAATAGCTTCAGCAACTTTTTATTGCCTGTTTTATCTGCCACTTCCTCTTTCATCACAAAAATTGCAGCACATTGTAATTCTAATTACCTTATTTTCTATGAAATCGTTTACGAAATCAAAAAACATATTGCTTTTTCAAGGATTGATTTTATACTACTTAAGACAATAGAGTAAGTATCATGCCAAACCAAGCCAAACTTAACAAGGGAGGTTGATACCCTGATTCGCTGACAAATCATCTAAATACAAAACTTTTGTCAGTATTTTACTAAAGCAATACTTCTGAAAGTGCTTGTTTTCATGATAATTATGTGACGCTTCACAATAGTTTTATGCAAAATTGTGTTTAGTTTGACACGTTTGTAGTTGATATGCCTGAGTGATTGCTCGTAAGGGAAAATGCTAGTGTGTTTGCATAAATGAGTAAATATTAGATTAAAAAAGCGTTCTATAATTAAGTAGTTTTGCAGACTTTAAACGATTGCAATATCTACATTTTTTTGGTTTGTCAAATGCAATAAATACCTAAAAATTAAATTTTTGATTACCAACTAAAAAAGCAAATGCAGAATATTTACTTAGAAATAAATGTGGAATATTAAAAAAATATTAGTATAAATAACGACTAATCTTCATGAAGGTCTATTTTGTTATCTAGAAAATACAGTCTTATTACCTGTAAATGACTTCAAATTTTCTTTATTAGTGCCCCTTAAAGTTTATTTACTTAAAATCCCGATAATTATTCGTAGACAAATGCAGACAAATAAGGCGCTTGGTTGAACAACAAGCGCCTAGTTGAAGGTAAAAAATGAAATAGTATCAGTTCAGTTTTCAGTGTTAATGCTCAAAAATCAAAGACTTACCTCTAGTTTCAGTATTTAGCTCGCCTTTGTGATATGCAATCTCACCACCAACGATAGTTGTTACGGGCCATCCTGTAAGATTCCATCCATCAAAAGGACTCCAACCACATTTAGTTGCAAGTTCTTCTTTTCGCACTTTTTTGTACGAGCTTAAATCTACAAGCACCAAATCCGCATCGTAACCGGGAGCAATTACTCCTTTGTTAGGAATAGAGTAAGCAGAAGCAACAGCAGTTGACATCCAATTAACAACTTGAGCAACAGTACAACGTCCTTGGGCTGCGGCAGTTAGCATTAAAGGTAAGGAAGTTTCTACTCCCGGCATTCCTGAAGGGCTTTTTGGATAAGTTTGCCTCTTCTCTTCTAAGGTATGAGGTGCATGATCTGTTGCGATAAAATCAATTACTCCATCTAGCAAAGCTTGCCAAAGTACTTCATTATCATCAGATGTTCGCAAGGGAGGATTCATCTGCGCTAAGCTGCCTATTTTCTCGTAAGCAGTAGTATTTAAAAATAGATGTTGGGGTGTTACTTCACAAGTCACCCAGCTTGGTTTATCTTGACGCAGTAAATTTGCTTCTTCTCCTGTTGACATATGTAGAATATGCAGCCTGCGACGATATTTTTTAGAAAGTTTTAATGCTCTTTGGGTCGCTATCAATGCTGTTTGATTGTCTTGTATTTGCGAATGAACGGCTACATCGTGAATATTCGCGAATTCTTCTCTCCGTTGTTTTAATCTAGTGTGGTCTTCAGCGTGAACTGCAATTAAAATTTCTCCCTCAGCAAATATTGGCTCTAACACTTCTTGAGGATCTACTAGCAAAGGCCCATGCATCGACCCCATAAAGATTTTTATCCCACAAGTGGGATTAGCATGTAATAATTCCGACAAATTATCTGAAGTTGCTCCAATGAAAAAGCCATAGTTAACAAGACATTTACTTGCAGCACGCTCTAGCTTGTCATTTAAACTTTCTTGGCTAATAGTCAAAGGGCGGGTGTTAGGCATTTCCAAAAATGACGTTACCCCTCCTTTTGCACAAGCACAAGATGCAGTAAATAAGTCTTCCTTGTGTTCTAGACCCGGCTCCCGAAAATGTACTTGTGGGTCAATGACTCCTGGCAACAAAGTTAACCCATCAGCGTCAATAGAACGGGTAGCTGTTTCGTCTATCTCTGATGGCGACACTTTTATAATTTGACCATCTCGTGTCAGCACATCCCCAACAATAAATTCTCCCGAAGGCAAAATAATTCTCGCACGGCGAATTAGTAAACTAGGAGATGACATGAATATACACCCGGCTTAAATAACAGTAAATTTTAGTAAGCAGCTATCCTTATTGAAGTTAAACTTATGAAATGTTTTGAGTTAGACACTATGTGTTATTACGAAAGAAGAATGTTTAACTTTTCAATTGCAAATAACTGCCTCAAGGATTCCCATTGCAATTTTTTCAGCAGGAAAAATTCCAATAGGTGCCCGTCAACATGACAACATAACTCTTAACAGCATATTTGTACAGTTAAGATAAATGTAGGAAGTCTCCCTAGCCAAACAGTCTATTTTTGGAGCATAATTTAGTTTCTACTTGAGTAATTACATGCAAAATCCAGTGTCTGACCGCCGCCACGACCACCAACAACCCGACAATTCCTGGTTTTTTGAATTAGGTAAAACAATCGGATTAAGCATCGTGCTTGCTCTTTCGATTCGCACCTTTGTTGCTGAAGCTCGTTGGATTCCTTCTGGTTCTATGGAACCCACTTTGCACGGTACTCCAAATCAGTGGGAGGCAGACAAAATAATTGTTGATAAGTTAAGTTATAAATTTTCTATTCCTCAAAGAGGGGATATTGTAGTATTTTCACCTACGGAAGAGCTACAAAGAGAGCAATTTCAAGATGCTTTTATTAAGCGCATAGTTGCCCTACCTGAAGATAAGGTGGAGCTAAGAAGTGGCAAAGTATATATAAATGATAAGCCACTACAGGAGGAAAATTATCTTGGTAGCTTACAAAAAACATCGATTGAAGTTTGTAATTCAGCAGCTACACAGCCATTTCTATCTACAGCCCAGACTATTCCACCTGACTCCTATTTAGTTTTAGGAGATAATCGTGGTAGTAGCTACGATAGCCGTTGTTGGGGTGTTGTTCCTCGCGAAAACATTATCGGTAAAGCTGTACTTCGTTTCTGGCCTCTTAATAAAGTAGGGGGAATTGATAAAAACCCGCTTTATAGTAACCAAGAAGCATTGCAAGATAAGATTGAATCTAAGTAAATAGCTATATAGAGATGTATTGCTGTCTTTACTCGCGCAATTTTTTGCATTAAGGACAGCCACTTTTTATTATGAATTTTTTTATCAGGAAATATGGTCGTTCTAATTAATTTTCTTATTGCGTTAACGCATATTAGGTTTCTTTATTTTTTAAATGAGAATTGGTAATTTGTTCTCCTCAACACATTACTTTGTGGATTCGCATCAGTAAATCTTATTTTTCTATAAAAAATTTCAGCATTGGTTTTTTGTTTAGCTAAATGCGAAAAATCTGATTATCAAAACTTATGCTTTGCATTACTTTATTTTTGGTTTATTAGCTGGTTTTTATTCTCAAAATCGAATAAAAAGTATCGCTTCAAACTGTATTTACAGTTTTCTCTAATTTCAAAATATATATCAAGCTCCTATCGCATCCGCAATCAAAAGTTGTTGCGAAAAAAACTCATTTCAACTTTTAAATAAAATAGCTACTTAGCCGAAGCGATTATAAAAAAAATTAAAGTTGTAGAGACGATATTAATTTATTACTATTTGTAGTTTAATATACATAATAGATTCTACAAGTTTGGATAAGACTATACAGCTAAACTAACTGTATATAACTATACTGATATACCGCATGTGTTTGAATTCAATGCTTTTAAGGCTTTGAAGTTACTTTACTTTTCAGTAGCAAATAGTATGCGGCTTACTTAAAGTCAAACTGATGAATGATACCTGTTGTGGCGCTATGGCATATTATGAAATTACAAAAAAGCCTGGTAATTGCAAAACATTGGCTAATACCTTGGCTCAAAATTGTCAAAAGCCAATGATAGTTAGAATTCAGAAATTTAGCTTTTTATTATAGCTTGTATAAATTATGAAATCGATGAGAAGATATACAGATAATTATTTCTTAAACTCTGATGAGCAAGATATTTTAATTATTGATGATACAGCGGATAATCTGCGAATTCTATCTTCAATTTTAACTAAAGTTGGATATAAAGTTCGCAAAGCATTGAATTGGCAGATGGCTTTTACTGCTTGTCAAACTCAACTACCAGACTTGATATTACTCGATATTATGATGCCGGAAATAGACGGGTATGAAGTTTGCGAGCGTTTTAAAGTTAATAAAAAAACTGCCGAGATACCAATTATTTTTATCAGCGCATTAGATGATATTTTTGATAAAGTTAGAGCCTTCCAAGTTGGAGGAGTAGACTATATTACTAAACCGTTTGAATTTGCGGAAGTTTTAGTCAGAGTGCAAAATCACCTAAAATTAAGAAACGCTCAATTAGAAATAATCAAGCTAAATAATCAGCTTGAGGAAAGAGTAAAGCAGCGTACATTAGAACTTGAAAATACCTTAGAAAAGCTGAAAATAGAAGTTAATTCCCGCCAGGAATTACAAAGTAAATTACTTGAAAGTGCTTTGCGTGATGCTTTAACTGGCTTACCTAATAGAGTCTTTTTTATCAATCGATTAGAACAAGCATTGAATCGAGCTAAACTTGAATCTGACTATCACTTTGCTGTGCTTTTTCTTGACTGCGATCGCTTCAAAATTATCAATGATTCTTTGGGACATTTAGTAGGAGATGAATTGTTAGTAGCGATAGCCAAACGTTTGCAAAAAACTATAACACCATTTGATACTTTGGCGCGATTAGGTGGCGATGAATTCGGTATTCTTTTAGAGAATATTTCAGACATTGAAATGGTGACTTCTATTGCACAACGTATTCTAAATTCTTTGAGTCAACACTTTAATATATCTAGACATCAAGTATTTGTTAATGTAAGTATAGGCATCAATTGGGGTAGTATTAATTATGATAGACCTGAATATTTGCTAAGAGATGCTGATACAGCTATGTATGGCGCAAAAGCTTTAGGAAGAGGAAGATTCCATATTTTTGACCCTGAAATGCATCAGGAAGCTATCCAAATTTTAGAGTTAGAAAATGACCTGAGAAGAGCGATAAATAAGCAAGAATTAATTGTATACTATCAGCCTATAATATCTTTAAGTTCAGGTTCAATAGTTGGACTTGAAGCGCTTGTTCGTTGGCAACATCCTACTAAAGGTTTAATTTTACCGACGGAATTTATTTCTATGGCTGAAGAAACAGGTCTAATTCATGCTATAGATACTTGGGTTTTAAAATCTGCTTGCAATCAACTATGCGTTTGGCAAAATCATCCAGCGGTTCCAAAACCTTTGTACATTAGTGTTAACTTAAGTGCAAAATTATTTTTGCAAACAAACTTTCTCGCCCAAATTGACCAAATTATTTATGAAACTAAAGTGAATCCTGCTTTTCTAGACCTAGAGATTACAGAAAGCGTAATCATGGAAGATAGTGTAGACATGAAAACAACTCTTCAAGAACTTAAGGAAAGAAATATTAGGTTAACTATGGATGATTTTGGCACGGGTTATTCTTCTTTAAGTTATTTACATAGTTTTCCTCTAAATACTCTTAAAATTGATAAATCATTTTTGAATTTAATGCAGAACAACAGTGAAAATATGGGCTTAGTTCCAGCAATGATTGGTATAGCTCATTCAATGGGAATGAAAGCAATTGCTGAAGGTGTAGAAACTTCTGAGCAGTTATCACAAATTAGAGACTTAAAATGCAATTTCGCTCAAGGAAATTTATTTTCTAAACCAAGGTCGGCAGAGTTAATGTTAGATTTGATGCTTACATCGCCTCAATGGTGAATCAGTTCAACGGAGGTGTAAGACTGGTTGTACTTTTGCTCTGATGTTTAAGAACTTTTCTAAAGTTGAATTTTGTTATTTTAAATAATCTTAATAAAGGTTACTATAGGATTAATATTTTTTATATGAAACCTAAGCTATAAATCAAAGTAGAAAAAGTATTTGAAAATAGTATATTGCAAACAAATCTGATTAAAAAAATATTTATATCCTTAAAAATAGAGTTTACTATTTATTGGTTGAAATTATTGCTAACAAATAGTGAATATCAATCATTAACTTAACTATTGAAGATTCTTCAGACTCTGATATAAATTTGAAAATGCTGTGAAGCTAATTAGCAAAATATGAACAAGATTTTGAATAAGGAAATCAATTAGTATTATCTTTTAAAATTATTAGAATATTTTTTTGCTAAATGGAAATTTACAGCGCTTTGCAGATAGATGAGCTACATTCCCTATTCTGTGCTACCTCTTATTTGCGTTAACTGAGATGTTCAGCGATATTACAGCAAATAGAATCATTTTCGGGTAAAAGAATGTAAAATAAAAATTAATCTGTATTTAGAATAAAAGTGAATAAATAATTGTAGAAGATGATTATTATTTGTTTTATCAATCAAATAGAATAACTGATACTAATAGCCTATAACCCAGTTAAACTCTACTTAGTTTAATACACAGCAGATTAAATTGATAATTTTGATAGAAAAATGATTTGAATTACGTAGTTTTAGGCAGGAAATGTATTCTAAAAAAAATTACAAACACAATATACTAGTAGTAGATGATACCCCAGATAACTTGCGGCTGTTGTCGGCAATGTTAACAAATCAAGGTTACGAGGTTCGTAAAGCTTTAAACGGAAAAATAGCATTAAATGCCTGCAAAATTATTTTACCAGATTTAATTTTGCTTGATATAAGCATGCCAGAAATGAACGGATATGAAGTTTGTCAGCGATTAAAAGCTGATGAAAAGACTAGTGAGGTTCCGGTTATATTTATTAGCGCACTTGATGATGTGCTTGATAAAGTAAGAGCTTTTGACGTAGGAGGTGCGGATTACATTTCTAAACCGTTTCATGCAGCAGAACTAATATCAAGAATAGAAAATCAAATCAATTTACGTTCTTTACAGATTACACTTAATCAAAAAAATGCTTTTTTGCAGAAAACTTTAGAAAATTTGAAAGCAGCTCAAGCACAACAAATCCAAAATGAAAAAATGGTTGCTTTGGGACATTTGGTAGCGGGTATTGCCCATGAAGTGAATAATCCAGTTAGTTTTATCTACGGCAATCTGGAGTATGTTAAAGAATATTTAAAAGATTTAGTTAACTTAGTTGAAACTTATCAGCAGGAATATCCACATCCTACAGAGAAAATAAAAAAAATAAAAGAAGAGATAGACCTAGATTTTTTAATCAATGATTCGGAATTGCTAATGGATGCAATGCATAGAGGAACAGAGCGCATACGTTCAATTGTGCTTGCATTGAAAAATTTCTCTCGACATGACGAAGCTTCTTACAAGCGAGTGAATATCCATCAAGGTATAGAAAGTACTTTGGTAATGCTACAGCATAGATTTAGAAAAACAGATTATCGCGATGCAATTGAAATCATTAAACAATACAGTGATTTACCTCAGATAACATGTTTTCCTAGCGAACTCAACCAGGTATTTATGCATTTATTAAATAATGCTATTGATGCTTTGAATGAAGAAGCAAAGAATCTTCAAGCGAAAAATAAAGCAGCAGATTTTAAGAATACCTATACTATTTCTATCAGTACCGAGACTATGGAGTGTGGAAGCATTGCAAAAATCTCAATAGCAGATAATGGAACAGGAATACCAGAAAAAATTCGTAGATGTATATTCGACCCTTTCTTTACCACAAAATCTGTAGGAAAAGGTAGTGGGCTAGGGTTATCTATCTGCTATCAAATCATAGTACAAAAGCATTCGGGTAAACTTATTTGCAATTCTTCTCCAGGAAAAGGAACAGAATTCACTATTGAAATTCCAACCGAACAAAGTCTTGCTAAATAAGAAAAATATTAAATTGAGCATTTAACCCATCTATTTTTTCTGTCACGTAGCATAATAGAAGTGTGACTGATTTGTTTAACCCCCTACTATCGCTGAAGAAAGGTCGCTGGTTCAAGCTGATTTGTGGAGCCAGCTTCCAACATCTGCCTGCGGTTAGAAGTTTAACATTAGCTTATACGCTAGCTGGTGCTGACTGCATAGATGTAGCAGCCGACCCAGCCGTTATTGTCGCCGCTCAAGAAGGTTTAGAAGTTGCTACGACTCTTGGTGCTGCTGCTCGCAAGCGAGGCTTTGCTTATCAAGGAAGACCTTTATTAATGGTTAGCTTAAACGATGGCGAAGATCCTCATTTTCGTAAAGCACAATTTGATTCTACACAATGCCCTTCTTCTTGTTCTCGACCATGCGAACGTATTTGCCCAGCGCAAGCTATTACATTTAATCGTATAAAATACAACTATATAGGGGTTTTAACGGATAAGTGCTATGGCTGCGGTCGTTGCCTTCCTATATGTCCGTATGGTAGAATAGATTCAGTATCTTATGTAACAGGTAATGGAGCAATCGCACCTTTGATACTGAAATCTGGAGTTGATGCTGTAGAAATTCATACGACTGTCGGACGTTTGGCAGAATTTAAGGAGTTGTGGCAGGCAATTTCGACTTATGCTGAGCATTTGAAGTTGTTGGCTATCAGTTGTCCGGATGGCGAAGGGTTGATTGACTATCTGCATAGTTTGTATGATGTAATATCCCCCCTTGACTGTGTGAATATATGGCAAACCGATGGCAGATCAATGAGCGGTGATATTGGCTCGGGCACTACATTAGCTGCTGTAAAGTTGGGTTCCAAAGTATTGAGAGCAAAAATACCAGGATATGTGCAGTTGGCAGGTGGTACAAATAGTTACACTGTGCCGAAATTAAAGGCTATGGGATTGTTGAAGAAATTAACCAAACAAATGAATGGAAATATGAGAGAGAATAATCACAACTCTCATACATTTAGTTTGGGATCTGAAACATTCATTGCTGGTGTTGCTTATGGTAGCTATGCACGAAAATTGCTCTCACCGGTTTTGGAACAATTAGAAGAAAAGGAGGTGAATGTAGAGCATGTTAAAGTAGCTGCTCGCTTGGAAGAAGAACCCACACTACTTTGGCAAGCTGTATCGCTTGCACATGAGTTAGTTTCCCAGCTCAAGTATCAAGAGCATTAATGATGAGCCGCACGGCTTGTCCCCTATCTCTAAAAACGTCACCATAAAAAGCATGACGATTACAGACGATCTCCGAAAATTATTAGCCATATTGCCCCAAGATTTGCGGCTCTATCTTGAACAGCATCCTCAAAGAGATAGTTTAGTAGAAGTGGTCTTGGATCTGGGTCGTTGCCCAGAAGCGCGATTCCCTTCTGGAGCCGAGTATCTAAGCGAAACGCCCATTACTCAACAACAAATAGACGATTGCATTGTCAGAGTTGGTACTTTTGGCGGAGATAATCGTGCAGGAATAGAGCAAACTTTACACCGGATTAGTGCTATTCGCAACCGCACTGGCAAAATTATAGGTTTAACTTGTCGTGTTGGACGTGCGATACATGGAACAATTAGCATGATCCGCGATTTGGTTGAAAACGGTCAATCAATTCTCATGTTGGGTCGTCCAGGTGTGGGAAAAACTACTGTTTTAAGAGAAATTGCCCGTGTTTTAGCGGATGAGCTTGATAAAAGAGTAGTGATAATTGACACCTCTAATGAAATTGCTGGAGATGGTGATGTTCCCCATCCGGCGATTGGTAAAGCAAGGCGAATGCAGGTCGCTCATCCAGACCAGCAACATCAAGTAATGATTGAGGCTGTGGAAAACCATATGCCAGAAGTAATCGTAATTGATGAAATTGGTACGGAATTAGAAGCGTTAGCATCTCGTACAATTGCCGAGCGCGGCGTACAATTAATCGGTACGGCACACGGTAATCAAATAGAAAACTTGATAAAAAACCCCACCCTTTCTGATTTAGTCGGTGGTATACAGGCTGTAACTTTGGGAGATGATGAAGCCAGAAGGCGAGGTTCTCAAAAAACAGTTTTAGAACGCAAGGCACCTCCTACCTTTGAAATTGCTGTTGAAATGCAAGAAAGACAGCGTTGGGTAGTTCATGAAAGCGTTGCTGACACTATAGATAATCTTTTGAGAGGAAGACAGCCAAGTCCGCAAGTGAGAACCATAGATGATAATGGTAAAGTGGCGATTGCTCGTCAGTTAACCGCTATTAACGGTGGGGCTTCACAAACTGCATTAGGAGAAGATACTTTTCGCGGACGAGGTTCTAATAAATCTAACGGTTGGAGAGCATCCGGACAGATGCGTCCTTTAGCACCGTTAAACGCTGAATATCAAAACGGAAATGGTTCCGGACGCAGTGAATTTGACCGCTTACTAGATCAATCTTTCAATAACTCTAACGGTTTTGATAGTAATAGCCATAAAGATTCCGGTCCGAATGGTGAAGATTTACCCTTACATATCTACCCATACGGCGTGAGTCGAAGTCAGCTAGACCAGGTAATAGGAGTTCTTCATTTACCAGTAGTGTTAACAAAAGATATTGATAGTGCAGATGCAATTTTAGCATTACGCTCTCACGTCAAAAATCATGCGAAATTACGGCAAATGGCGAAAGCTCGTCAAGTCCCAATACACATGATTAAGTCAAGCACTATCCCTCAAATTACTCGCGGTTTGCGTCGGCTGTTAAATATCGACGAGCCGGAGGTTGCTGACGAGCGTGAATTACAATTATTTCTCCACAACGGCAGTGATGATGAAATTGACGCTTTAGAAGAAGCTCGACTTGCAGTAGAACAAATAGTAATTCCCAAAGGTCAGCCAGTAGAATTATTACCGCGTTCTTCACAAGTGCGTAAAATGCAGCATGAATTAGTCGAACATTATCGACTCAAATCAAATAGTTTTGGGGAAGAACCAAATCGAAGACTGAGAATTTTCCCTGCTTAACTTTCCCTATCTCTATTTATTTAAAAGCGTGCATCACAACAAACCCCTTCTTCTATTTACGGAGAGGGGGATTATAATTATGATTCTTTATTACAGGCAAGAACACTATTATAGCACTAATTTAAGAGAAAGTTAATTGCTGGTTAGTTAGGGATTGTTTTTTGGTTAATTATTTTATTGGAAAAAGTTTTAACTATATTTGAAGAAAAATTCTCAGGGGTATGTTGGAGTAATTATTGAACTACTGGTAAAAGGTGCTGGAGAAATGCGGATGTTTAGACTAGAATTTATACGGGAATTACAAAAATTAGTTTACAAATTTGATACATTACTGATTTTTTTACAAAGTAATAACTGGTTTTGATAGAACCGGAGATTGACTTACCTGTGTTGAAAGTCAAGCAACTAAAGATACAACTTGTTTATCCAAAGGTATTATGGGGAATTTTTACCTTCAGGGCTAAAACGCAATTACGAATCGATTAATTCTCCTTTTAAAACAGTAACAGCTTGTCCCTTTAAATAAACTCTATCTCCACCAGAATATTTTACTTTTACTACACCACCTCTACTTGAAGCTTGGTAAGCTAAAAATTCGTCTTTATTTAATTTATTTCTCCAATAAGGAGCAAGACAGCAATGAGCAGCACCTGTTACTGGGTCTTCATTAATACCTAAACCCGGACAAAAGAAGCGGGATACAAAATCAAATTCCGAATTACTTTCAGCAATACTAGTAACAATAACTTCTGGGAATTTTTTCTTTAAAGTTACAATATTTGGCTCTAAATTTCTAACTAAATCTTCTGATTCAACTTCTACTAAGTAACCTAAAGAATTTTTCACAACTGCTTTCACCGGTACACCCAAAGCTTCACTAAGTTCCACAGTTGTGGAAGTCTTTTCAGAAGGATTTACTGGAAAATCTAATTCAATCCAATCATCTTGTTTTTTCGCGATTAATAAACCGCTTTTGGTATGAAAACGAGCGGGTTCTTCAGGAGAAAGATAATTTTCTGACCATAAAACGTGAGAACTTGCAAGAGTAGCATGACCGCACAATGGTACTTCTGTAGCAGGAGTAAACCAACGTAAACTGTAGCCATCATCTTGTTTTACTAAAAATGCAGTTTCGGATAAATTCATTTCCTTAGCTACATTTTGCATCCATTCGTCGCTTTGAGGAGATTCTAAAACGCAAACAGCAGCGGGATTTCCAGAAAAGGGTTTGTTGGTAAATGCGTCTACTTGGATTATTGTTTTTTTCATGTTGCACCCTAATTAAATAATTGAATAAACTATGAGGTAGAAGAAAGAATTTTTAAGTAAGCTTTGACAGTATTATCTAATCCCATTTCTAGTGATTCAGCAATTAATGCATGACCGATAGATACTTCAAGTATGTTGGGAATAGAGCAAAATTTTTCTAAGTTCTGTAAATTTAAATCGTGTCCAGCGTTTACACCTAAATCGTTATCTTGAGCTATTTTTGCAGCTTGAATATATTTGTGAAAAACTGCTTCTACTTCACCCATACGAAATGCAGTTGCATAGGGTTCGGTATATAATTCGATTCGGTCAGCACCAATTTCTTTTGCTAACGGTATTTGGTTTGAATGAGCATCCATAAAAAGACTAATTCTAATATCCAAAGATTTCAGTTTTTTGATAACAGGTGCGAGTTGATGACGATTTTCAACTAAATTCCAACCACTATTTGATGTAAAAGCATCGGGAGCATCTGGAACTAATGTACATTGTGTTGGTTTGACTTCACAAACCATATCCATAAAATTTCCGTGGAAAGGATTACCTTCGATGTTGAATTCTACGGTAAGCATTTGTGCTAATTCATAGACATCTTTAGGTTTAATATGTCTTTCATCTGGACGTGGATGAACTGTAATCCCATTTGCTCCTGCTTCCACAGCTATTTTCGCTGCATTAGTAACACTTGGTATGTCAATATTACGAGAATTTCTGAGCAAAGCTACCCTGTTGAGATTAACGCTAAGATTGTTCATGATATTATTTTTTCGCTCAAAATTTTTTGCTCAAAATCCCGACAAAATTAGATAAGTAATTGTTGATTAAAATAATTATCGCATCCGCTGTAAATACATTTTTTCAAAAGCTTACCTAAAACAGATATTCCCGAATCAATTTCCGATTCTGAAATATTAGAAAAACTCAATCTCATTGCTGGATAACCTTGTTTATCTGGAAAAAATGCAGAACCGGAAGCGAATAAAACGTTTTCTTTAATAGCTTGTTGACGAATTTCTAAAATATCAATATTATCCGGTAACTGTACCCACAAAAATAAACCTCCATTGGGAACTGTCCATTTAGCTTCTTGAGGAAAATAGTTTTCCATTGCTTGTAACATTAAATTGCGACTTAAAAGGTTTTCTGTCTGTAATTTTTTACGGTGACGACGATAATGTCCGGAAGCAAGATATTCGCTGACTATAGCTTGGGAAATTGTAGATGTGTGAACGTCGTCCATTAATTTACGTTCGACTAAAGGTTGATAATGTTTCCCCGTGACTACCATATAACCAACTCTTAAACCAGGAATCAAAGTTTTAGAAAATGTACCAGCGTAAGTTACTAAATCTTGTTTATCTAAAGCTTTAATCGGTGGTGGTACCGGTTCAAAATTTAATCCTTCATATGCATTATCTTCTAAAATCGGACATTGATATTTTTCTGCTAATTCTAAAAGTTGTGTCCTATGACTTTGTGAAGTTGCTATTCCCGTAGGATTATGTTGACTGCTGATAGTGTAAATTAACTTTGGTTGATGACTTTTCAGATATTTTTCTAATAATTCCAAATTCATTCCTTCAGCATTCATGGGAATACCGATGATTCTCGCTCCGATATTTTCTAAAATTGATATTGCTCCATGATAGGTCGGACTTTCTACAATTACCCAATCGTCTTTTCTCAAATAATATTGCATTGTCAAAGATAAAGCTTGCTGACAACCGCTAGTAATAATCAAGTTATCCGCAGTAATTTCTAGACCTTGCTGTACCAACAATTGAGCAACTTGTCTTCTTAAAATTGTTTGTCCGTGAGGAATATCGTAAGCAAATAAACTATCAATAGAATTAGTAATTGTCCTTCTACCAATTAAAGCCATATCTTGAGGAGGACGAGGTAAACCATAGCTAAAATTTATTATTTTTTTGTTAACTTGTGCTTGTACAGCACTCATGTGAATATCAAAAAAAGAATTTCCCGCACTTTCTGAAATAATTACGTTCTGTGCTGGTGAAAATGTAGATTTCATATTACTAGAATTAGTTAAATTAATATTTGATTTGTTAACGAAATAACCTGAACCTTGACGAGCCAAAATAATTCCATCTGCTTCTAAAATGCTATAAGCTTCCAAAATCGTTAATTTATTAACCTGCAAATTTTCTGCTAGAGAACGAATTGAGGGTAAACGTTCTTCCGGTTGTAAAGCTCCAGATTTGATTAAACGACTGATTTTGTCTTTAATTTGTAAATATATGGGTTTGCGTGATTTTCTATCTAAAGGAATCTTCACGGCTAAATACTGATAATTACTATCTGGAATATATGCGATTTATTACCGCTATACACGGTACAGTTGAAAGCTTTTTGACTAGAACAGTTACATTTCTTCGCAAACTGTTCTAGTCACATTGAGCAAATCTGTATCTTTTCAAATCATCAATAATGAGAGATTGTGAAATTGACAGTTACTTTTATTAGTATTACAGGTTGTATCAGGGAGGGGGAAGAGAGGGTAGAGGTGGTAGAAGGGGTAGAAATTTTATTTACAAAATACCTCTAATAATTAATCAAAAACTATTACTTTTATATTCAAATTAAATTCACATAGCACAATGAGTAAAAGCATCGATGAAATCAATAATAAATCACACAATAAACCAAATAATCAATTAAATAATGAAACTATTGGATTAATATACGGTTTTCTTGGTGTGCTGGGATTTAGCGGAACCCTACCAGCAACGAGAATCGCTGTAACAAATTTTGACCCTACCGTAGTCGGTTTAGGTCGAGCTATTGTAGCTGGAACTTTTGCTATGGTGCTTTTACGGTTAACTCGTCAACCAGTACCACATCGTCGATACTGGGGAAGTCTAGCAATTATTGTCGGAGGGGTAATTATTGGATTTCCGTTATTATCAGCATGGGCTATGCAGCAATTACCAGCGTCCCACGGAGCAATTGTCACCGGTATTTTACCTTTAGCAACTGCAATTGTAGCAGCTTTACGTATGGGTGAAAAACCATCTTTAGGGTTTTGGATTGCAAGTTTTTGCGGAAGTTTAACTATTGTTAGCTTTGCTTTGATTGAGGGAAATGGAAGTATTAAATTCGCCGATTTTATTTTAATTATTGCCGTAATTGCTGCTGCTTTTGGTTACGCTGAAGGAGGACAATTATCTAAAAATTTAGGTGGATGGCAAGTTATTTGTTGGTCTTTAGTATTTTCTATTCCAATATTAATTATTCCTGTTGCTTTAGTAGTTTTAAATAATGGTATTAGTGCTTCTGCTTCTGCATGGTTTGGTTTTGGCTATGTAAGCATTATTAGTATGTTTCTCGGTTTCTTTGCTTGGTATAAAGGATTGGCTGTTGGAGGAATTGCAAGAGTTAGCCAGGTACAGTTATTGCAGCCGTTTTTGAGTATTTTATTTTCTGCTATTTTTTTGAAAGAAGAAATTACCACGATAATGATTGTTACTGCGATAATTGTGATTATTTTTGTTGCGATTGGGAAAAGACAAAAGATTGAAAGAGTTTGATTTTTTAAAATTAATTATTAGGTGTTTTTAAATAAAATAAAGGTGAAGATGGTAAAGGTGATTTCACATTGAAGGAGACGTAGCACTGCTACGTCTCTACATCAGTTTCGTGTTTATTATAAAGTTTAGGAATGTACTTAGTCCTATTTATAGGACTTGCGCTATTAGCTTGGGGTTTGCAACCCTAAGCGGGTGAAAATGAAGATAAATAAGCCCTAAAATAATACCTGAAGATTCTTCCTCACGCTCCATGACTACCCAAACCCGCTCCAATTCCCCAGACGTTTACTCAATTCTCTCTACAGCTAACCGTTTACGAGTCAGCGATGGTTCCATCAAACCGGTTTTAGATGGTTGCTCAAATTCTTCACAACTGCTGGTGCTGATTTGGTCGCAATTGGGGGACTTTGATAATCTAGAATACGCTTGGTGGCTGCAACGAGAAAGAGAAAAACTCCAAGCTAAACAAGTTACAATCCGAGCTATTGGAATTGGCGATCGCAATTCTGGAATTAAGTTTTGTAACTACACCGGGTTCCCTCCAGAATGTCTATTTGTAGACCCGGAAGCTCAAATTCATCAAGATTTAGGATTATATCGGGGGTTAAATATCAACTTCCCTTTACTATCAACCTCACAAAAAGCTTGGCTGAATTTAATGCTAATGTGTGCTGGTATTGCTAGCCCAGGAACTTTAGCAGAAGTTTTTAGGGGTTATAAAGGAGATAAAACAGCACCTCAGCTAATTGGTGATGAGGAAGTTGTTAGAGATACACCTCTACCAGATATCAAAGGTTCGTTTTTCAAAGCTGCTGGAGGAAAAGGTTTTCAACGTCCTTTTGAACTAGCAACTTTACGATTGCGAAATATGACCGAAGTTTTGAGTAATTGGAGTACTTATGTTCCTAACTCAGCTTATTTAACCCAAAGAGGAGCGACTTTTGTATTTGATTCTCAACAGAATTTAATTTACGAACATCGTGACAAAGGTATTCTTGGTTTTGCTGAAAATATGAGCAATCCTTTATCTTTTTTACTTGATACTTAAATTTAGCCTTTAAAATTTAGACAAGATTTTTGATTTAAGGGAATAGGGAGTAGGGGACAGGGAATAAAGAAATTCTATATCATTACCTAAGTGCTAAACCCAAGAAATGAACAATAATAGTGTAAATAATAGTTTATATAATCGTGCCTAAAAAATAATAATAGTTAAATTTAATCACTCAAAATACCTCTTTTTGTATCATCAAATACTAAATACTAAAATTCTCCGCGTAAATATATTTACAATCCTTGACTTTTAATGCAAAAAATACCAATTTCTTTTCAAAAATTGTTTTGGAAGTACTTACAAACCCCGAGAACTGATGTATATCTAAATATAGTTTACTATCATATTTTGTAAAGCAGCATACAACTTAGCTGTTTTATTGCTATAAGATTGCAATAGTCCTTGAAGTCGTCAAATTTATCATGATTAAAGTATCATCCACTATACCTAGCTTAGTATTTACTGACAGTAAGTTGAAAGACGAAGAAGATAATTATCAATCTGAGGAGTATTTAGCTAAACTCCAGGATTTAATTAGCGAACGTTGGGAAGATGTTTGGCAGGAAGTACAAGCGAGAAAGCAGGAAGAAATAAAGCTTAATTAGCTTTTATAGAATTCGATAAAGGGCTATAGGATAAAGGCAAGAATTGTATTTCAGTCTTTCTTACCCTTATCCTTTAACCTGTTCTTAGGTAACAGTTAACAAAAAGCTCTTTGTGCTTTTCTACTTTACTTTTTTACAGATTGCTTAATTGTCGATAAAAGTATTTAGCTGTAACTTTTAATCACTGTAAGTTTGTTTTAGTGTGGCTTCGATAGAGTTATTATGTTTGTACATGCGGATAATTTCATGGGCTGGTGTTTCTCTCTTATCTAAAAGAGTTTTCAGTGGTGCAAGTAAACTAGCATCAGGGTCATTTGTTAATGCAACTTCTGCTAGTTGAATAATCTGTTTTGCATGTTCAAAAATTTCATCATTGTCAAAACCTTCTTGTGCAGATATTTGGTGTTTTTGAGCATCGGGTACAATTGCTCTTTCAGACAAAGATTCATCTAAAACTAAACCTTTTAATAAAGCTAATAATCCAGCATAGATAGAAAAATCGCTACAGCTATCAAAAGCTTTAAATTCAATTCGACCAACTTCTGCGGGAATACGAGCAATTTTCGTTAATGAGGGAACGCTTTTAATTAGTTCTTCTTGTTTTTCTAAGAACACCATAGCAGCAGGTCTTTTTCCAGTTCTGATAAAAGTTCTTACTGAAAAACCTTCCCACAGACGACCCTGATAAAAGGGAGAACTGTAACTAAAAGGAATAATATAAGGACTGTAGTAAGTAAGCTTTTTACCGATATCTATAATACGTTCTGTAGTCAACCCCACCATAGAAATATTCAAATCCGGTCCATAAGTAAGCATGGGAATATTAGCGGTTTGCTTTTCGGGAGAAGCATTTCTCCGCTTGGTTTCATAGCTATTTAAAGGTGGATTGGGAACAAAAGCATCGTAGTGAGGATTAAAGCTGATTAATGCTGGTGAAAAACCATATTCTGCTGCTGTATTTTTCAACAAACTAAAACTTTCTGACAATTCAGCAATAGCGCTATGAATATTAGGATTTATACTTGTTCTAATCTCGATTCCTTTGGGTACGCAGTCAATTACTTTTTCAGAATCAGCAAAGCGTTCAAAACCTTCAATATACCAACGCTTCTCTTTGATTCCAGCATCTCCTATTCGTAATTGAGGATAATCATCCTTGTACATAGGCAATTTTTCGACTATTTGATTGAAATCAACGAAGTTAGTACGTGAAAAATCAGCAAAATTTCCAGCACTATCAATGAAAGCAACCTCATGTTCGATGCCAAAATGAAACATTATTTATTCCTTTACAAGCAATTATTTACTGTGGTTTAAGCGATTTGATATCATGCCATATGGGCACTTCTGAAGAGCGGAATATACTTGAAAAACAAATGATTTGTCAGAGAAAAGCGTTGCATAAACTTAGCTTCAAGTTAGCTTCAAATTCTATAAAGGCAATATTTTCTATTACCCGACAACTAGATTTCCAGTTCTGAATTTTTTGAATATCCGAAATGCTCCAGTTAAAATTTGCTGACATATGTTTAATTGAACTATCCCGCTGTTGATTTTTCACCATCAACTAGGATACAGAATCAAACGCAAATAGTGAATCATAAAAATTCTCAATAAGCTTATCAAAGAGTTTTGTAACTTGCTGTTTGCTTAAATACATCACTATCACTTTCTGGAAAGAGGAATAGGGTAGATTAATTACTGCTCTTGCTCGTCTAATCAAATCATTATTTAGAAAACAAGCATTAATAAACTGACAGCAGTTTTCTTCGGGAAAAGGCTTTTGTATTAGTTTTTTCCTAGTTTTGGCTAAAAAGTGAATTAATAGTGTTGTCAAAATGCACCTGCTTGTGATACTCAAAATATTGGTGTTGCTAAATTGAGGTATGAATTTATTTTTATCAAATTTGTTAGCCCCCTAAATCCTCCAAAATTGGGGGACTTTAAATTACTTTTCTCCCCCAGAATTGGGGGCTGGGGGGGCAAATCATATTTTCATTCAGCAACCCCAGAATATTTTTCTGTTAAACCTTATAGTTTGAATAATGAAAAACTAAATAAAAAATATTATCAATAATACCACTGTAATTAATTTGCATCAATAGCAATGATTAATTGAGATAAGAATAGCTAGCTTGTTCTAATAAAATAAACTGATTTGTAAATGATTTGTAAAAAAAATCTGAAAGCAACTACATACATAAATGCATAAATATCAAAGAAAATTTCGCTGATTTTATAATTTATGAACTTAACTACTATTGCAATTATGTATATATCAAGCAGAAAATTTTTTTATCTAAATTAGCAGTAAGTTTAAGAAAACAGAATTAGGATAGCGAGCTAGTATGTAAAGCAGGAAAGTTAGAGACGTGAGTTATGACAAGTGCTGTTCAATCTCCTTACAGCAGCGAACAAATATCCGCTTGGCTGCGAGGGCTACTAACTATTGCTTGGGCTGATGGAAACTTTGACGAGCAAGAAAAACAATTGATAACTTCAATCACCCATGAAGAACTAAGTCCTGGGATGAGTGTAGAATCGTTTGAAGCCATCACACCAGAAGAATTAGCTGCTGTTTTTGGTAAAAGCACACCAATAGCAGAAAACTTCTTGCGAACAGCAGTAATGGTAGCTATTGCTGATGGAATCTATTCTCCTAGCGAAGACGAGCTATTGCAAAAACTGTGTGAAGCTCTGGGAGAGCCAAAAAATCTGCTGGAATCTCTGCGACACACCTTAGAAAGTCCTCAACCAGCAGAAGCCGCTTCTGGTGCAGCATCACCTCTGACACCTCCATCGAAGCCACCAATTGAAGCCTTGAACCCTCTTCGAGATTGGCTAGATGGTTTGGACGTTCAAGACCCAAAAGTTGCCCGCTTCCTGTGCAAAATGATTCCTTCTCAATGTCCTTTTGAGCGGGATGTTAAATTATTCGGACGCAAAATTGTACATATTCCTCCTTTATGTAAATTAAATCCGCTTTACGAACAGCTAGTAGGTTTGCGTTTCCGCGCTTTGTCCTATTTAGCTGATGATTGTCAAGAGGATGTTTCGGAATATATTTAGATGTTAGTTGATAGTTGATATTTGTTAGTTGTTAGTTGTTAGTTGGTAGTTGTTAATTGTTAATTATGGGTACAAATGGCTCTTAAGAGGTTTTCAGATTTACGGGTGTATCAATCATTGGCTAAAACGTGCTTATCATCGTAAACTTTTAACAACACAACAGACAGAATTGCTAAAATCAACTATTGATAATTTAGTACCTCTACTCAATTCCTGACTGTAACAACTAACCACTAACCACTAACAACTAACAACTAATAACTAAATCATGCAATTCATAGACCAAGCAAAAATTGAAGTAGAAGCAGGTAAAGGTGGTGATGGGATTGTTGCTTTTCGTAGAGAGAAGTTCGTCCCTGCTGGTGGTCCTTCTGGAGGAAATGGAGGACGTGGTGGTTCGGTGATTTTGGTTGCTTCTGAAAATCTGCAAACCCTACTGGATTTTAGATACAAGCGTCGTTTCGTAGGACAAAACGGTTCTCGTGGTGGTCCAAAAAATAAGACCGGTGCATCTGGAGAAGATTTATTGATTGAAGTTCCCTGCGGTACTGCTGTCTACAATAGCGAAACTGATGAATTAATTGGCGATTTAACTAAGCCCGAACAAAGATTATTAGTAGCTGAGGGTGGTAAAGGGGGACTGGGGAATAAGTATTTTTTAAGCAATCGTAATCGCGCTCCAGAACATGCTTTACCGGGATTAGATGGAGAAATTAAAACATTACGTTTAGAGTTAAAACTGTTAGCAGAAGTCGGAATTATAGGATTACCAAATGCTGGTAAATCAACTTTAATTTCTGCTTTGTCGGCAGCACGTCCAAAAATTGCCGATTATCCTTTTACTACTTTGATACCTAATTTAGGAGTAGTGAGAAAACCTACTGGTGATGGTACGGTATTTGCTGATATTCCCGGTTTAATTGAAGGTGCTTCTCAAGGTGCGGGATTGGGACATGATTTTTTACGTCATATTGAAAGAACCCGTTTATTGCTGCATGTAATTGATGCAACTAGTGAAGATGTAATTGGTGAATACAATACTATTGTTCAGGAATTACAGTCATACGGAAGGGAATTAAGAGAAAAAACTCAAATTATCGCTTTAAATAAAATTGACGCTGTTGATAAAGAAAGTGTGGATTTAGAAGCATTAGCAATTGAGTTAAATCATCTTTCTTTTGCACCAGTTTTTATAATTTCTGCGGTGACTGGTGAAGGTTTACAGCCGATGTTGCAGAAAATTTGGGATACTCTTGATGCTTTGAATGTTGAAGAAGAGGAAGATATGGAAATGCAAGGGATTGGTAATTGATAATTGGTAATTGGTAATTGGTAATTGGTAATTGGTAATTGATAATTGGTAATTGATAATTGATAATTGATAATTGGTAATAGTTTTATGGTGCGTTATGCGGAGCAATAACACACCCTACAATACATAATTCATAAATAATACGGACTATAATTTTAAAGATGTTTTTGTATTTGTTGGTGCTGTCTCTTGTTGCGGTTTAATTAAGTTAATTAAGGTTGTAATTAAGGGAATAACAAAAACTAAAACTAAAAGAATTGCTGCTATTTGAAATACTACGGGTCGTTTACGTCCTTTTGTGGGAAAACCACAACTGAGACAAATTTCTTCTTCACTACTATTGAGAGCACCACAAACTTTACAAGGTTCTAGGGACATTTTTTTACTTTAATTTAATTGATTTAATTTAACTTCGATAATATTTTCGGTTGAATTCAATACACTCACAACCTCACCCCGTCCTGTCGGACACCCCTCTCCTTATTAAGGCTACCATGTACACACAAGTACTCTCCACA
>JBCBHT010000071.1:0-27933 GCA_038525335.1 Cyanobacteria bacterium J06621_15
GTGAAGGTACATATAAAGCTTCAGTTACTAAACTTAATAAAAGCGACGGTAGTGAAGCTTGGAAGAAAGAATTCAGCAGTAACAGCTATATGGAAGCTGAAAGTATTGCTATAGATAGTCAAGACAATATTTATATTGCTGGAGAATTCGAGGAAACAGTTAGTTTTGGTAATACTTCTCTTCAAGGTGGTGAAGGTGGTGATGTTTTTGTAGCCAAGTTAGATAAAAGTAACGGTGATGTTTTATGGGTAAAAGACTTCGATAGTCAAAATAATGATGAGGATAATGTTGAAGTCGAAGGTATTGCTGTAGATGATATGAGCAATACTTACGTCACCGGATATTATAACGGTAAAAGCATGAGCGTTGGAAATTTCATGCTTTACGATGAAGGTGGTGAAGGTGGTGAAGGATTGGGAAATGCTTTCATTACTAAATTTGATGATAAGGGTATAGTCAAATGGGCACAGAATATCGGTGGTCAAAATTATGAAAGCATATCCGATATTGCTGTAAACGACGATAAAATTTACTTAGCTGGTCAATTTTTTAAGGAAGCTACTTTCAAAGATAAAACCCTCAGTGCAGATAGTTATAATAGATTCCTTCTTAAATTAGAAAAAGAAAAACCAGAAATTTCTTTAAAAGCTGATTCTACAACAATCACTGAAGGTGGTAGCAATAAAATCACTTACACTTTCACTCGTAAAGGTGAAATTAAATCGGAATTAATAGTTAAGTTTAGCGTCACTGGTAGCGCTACTTTTAATCAAGATTTCACTTTAACTAATGCTTTAAATTTCGACGGTAAAAGTGGTGAAGTTAAATTCAAAGCTGGAGAAGAAACTGCTACCGTAACTTTAGATATTATCGATGATACCGATGTTGAAGAAGATGAAACTTTAGGTTTAGAATTAGCGATGGGAAGCGGCTATATGCTTTCCGCTACAGAAGTTAAAACCAATATTACTATTACTAAAGATGAAAAGGATATTATAATTGGTAGTGGTAATGATGACGACGACGATGATGACGACGATGACGATGATGATGACGATACAGAATTTACCTTAACATCTAAAGCCAAACAAACCTTCAAATTTAAAAGTAAATTCAAAAGCGGTAAATCTTCGGTCAAGTTTTCTTTCAAAAGTAAAAGCATCAACCAATTCAAAGAAATTGCTGTTGTTACCGTTGATGATGACGAAGGAACTATCGATGGACTTTCTAGCGACGACGAAGGATATCTAGAAGCAGCTCTAAATCGCTCTAAAAGTATTTTCTCGTTATTAGGAAATACACCGAATGGTTTTGGAGATTTAGATATCGAAAAGGTTCTAGAATTCAGCAGCGAAACACGCTTCCGCTTTTTATCTGTTAAAGAAGGTACTCTTCAAGGAGTTAAGCAAGGTAAAGTTAATAAATCCCAAGTAACTATATCTTCTACTGATTTCTTACAAGTCACCGAATCGGAAAAAAATAGTTTCGATTTGGATTTTGAAGGTGTAAAAATCAAGATGAAATTCGATGCTAAAGCTAAAAAAGCTATTGGTAGCGGATTGCAAGAAATAATTGAAGTAATCGATTTAAGAGGTAGCGAATTCACCGGGAAACAAGCAGTAAAATGTAGCGTTAACCGCGAAGCTGCATATAATAACTTTGTTGGTTTCTATAAGGTTATTGGTGAAGATGGTGGTATGGATACAGACGGTGACGGTACTGCTGATGTATTTGTTGGAGATGAAAATTACACTCAAATAGCAGTTCAAAACCGTATCACTGGTATTGATTTAAGCGTCGAAAATCAATCAAGTGCAGAATTCAGTGGAGAATTTGAAGCTGGTGCAATTATAGTACCTTTCCTCATCGTTGACGGTAATGCGGAGTCGTTTGAAGATGTTTTCTTCCCATTTTTAGGAGCTAATTCCGACGGTGTTGACCATGTAATGATGCTTGGTGATAATTGCTTTGGATTTGAAGATATGAAAGGTGGTGGAGATAGAGACTATAACGACTTTACTGTTAAGATTGATTTTAATGTTACTAGTATTGTAAGTACCTGATTGATATGAAGTAACCTCACCCCGTCCTCTTTCCTTATCAAGGAGAGGGGTGATTTTTTATTCAAAAATGTAGGGTGTATGACGGTTTTAATCAATTTGAAAAAGAAACAAATCAATTTTTTATTACCGTCACGCACCATTGAATTAGAATAACAAAAAATCAATTTTGAATTATCTTTTATTCCTTACTTTATAATTCCCACTCCCTTGTCCTATTTTCAATTTTTAAATCTAGCCTAATTAATGACGTAAAAATAAATTTTAATAGTAAAAATCAGAATTAAATCGTTATTGTTTACAATCAGTGGTGTGTGACGGTAATACAAAACCAATTGGTTTGTTTACAAATTTATTTTAGACCGTCACACAGCCTACAATTATAAAAGTGTTCAAAATCGATTAATTGGTATAGATAATTAATATTACCAATCACCAAACACCCATTACCAAAATCTATTTTTATAATCTAATAATTTATCTAATGACAAACTATCAGAATCAATAAAGGTAATAGATAAATTTTTTATTCCGCTGCTTTCTATTTACCCTAATGCACTTTCTGTTGTAACGTCAGACACTTTAAACAATCCTAAACGCAAAATAGAATCAACTTCGACGATACGCTCTATTTTTTCAATATTGAATCTATTAGGAATTTTTATTTAGCCGACATCCCATCTTCAGGTTACTAGATAATTAATTACGTCTCCTTATCTTCGCTATATAACCTGCATGCATCACTTTCTTCTTATGATGTATATGGTTCACCTAATTTTGAATATAAAAATAAACCTTGGGAAACGTAACACTGCAAGGTCTCTACATAATTAACCACAACCTACTACCATAATAAGAAAGCCTTTACTTATCTTCATAAAAACCGTGACTATCACATCGCAATCAACAACCTTTGAAAAACTGTTTTGGACTTGGAAGGATTACAAAATTCAATATACCGTGGTGGGAACGGGACAACCTTTAGTATTAATCCACGGTTTTGGTGCTTCTATCGGACATTGGAAGAAAAATATTCCGGTATTGGCTGAAGCTGGATATCAAGTATTTGCTCTGGATTTATTAGGATTTGGTGGTTCGGATAAAGCACCAATCGAATACAGTGTAGATTTATGGGTGGAATTAATCAAAGATTTTTGCTCAGAACATATCAAGCAACCTACTGTATTTATTGGTAATTCTGTCGGAGCGTTGATAAGTTTAACAATAGCAGTAGAACATCCCGAAATCACTACCGGAGCAGTTTTAATTAATGCTGCTGGAGGATTGAGTCATCGTCCCAACGAATTAAATCCACCCCTGAGATTTGTTATGGGTTCGTTTAATAAACTAGTCAGTCATCCGATAACCGGTAAATTCGTATTTAATAATATCCGTAGAAAATCGCAAATAAAACGTACTTTATATCAAGTTTATCGCGACCGCAAAGCCGTTACAGACGAACTTGTAGACATGCTTTATCAACCATCCTGCGACCCAGGAGCGCAACAGGTATTTGCATCAATATTAACTGCTCCTCCCGGTGATTCTCCCGAGGAATTATTACCCAAATTAGAAAAACCATTATTAGTTCTTTGGGGAGCAGAAGACCCCTGGACACCAATCGGAGGAGCAAAAGTTTACGAACGAGCTAAAAATAACGGTAAAGACATCAAAATAGTACCGATTCCCGGAGCAGGTCACTGTCCCCATGATGAAGTTCCTGATTTGGTGAATCCCGAGATTGTTGATTGGGTAATGGGTAATGGGTAATGGGTAGTTGGTAATTGGGAGAGGGGGAAGAGGAGGAAGAGAGGGAGACAAGGAGACAAGGAGACAAGGGGAATTTCTAACTCTTAACTCCTAACTCCTAACTATTACCAATTACCAATTACCAATCCCCAATTCCCTAACTAAATGTATTACAAGCTTCGACATTACCGGTTTGAATACCTGTTTTAAACCATTTAACCCGTTGGGCTGAACTTCCGTGGGTAAATGATTCGGGAACTACATATCCCCTCGACTGCTTTTGCAATCTATCATCTCCAATACTAGCTGCTGCGTTGATAGCTTCTTCAACGTCTCCCTGTTCGATAATTTGTCTTTGTCTTTGAGCGTGATGTGCCCAAATTCCAGCGAAACAATCGGCTTGTAATTCCAATCTGACGGAAAGTTGATTTGCTTGAGTTTGACCAACTCGATTCTGAAGATTTCTGACTCTGGTGGATATTCCCATCAAATTCTGAACGTGATGACCGACTTCATGAGCGATTACATAGGCTTGAGCAAAGTCACCGGGAGCGCCAAGTTTATTTTTTAAATCTCTAAAAAAGCTTAAATCTAAATATACTTTTTGGTCTGGGGGACAGTAAAACGGACCGACAGCAGAACTCGTATAGCCACAAGCTGACTGTACTGCATTTTCAAATAGAACTAATCTCGGTTCGCGATAGTTTCTTCCCATTTTCCCAAATAAAGGTTTCCAAGTATCCTCAGTATCGGCAAGAACTACCGAAACAAATTGTCCCATTTCATCTCTTGGTTGGGAAGTTGTTTGAGTCGGACTCGAATAACCACCATCTCTAGGTGCAATCTGTTCGATAATTGCCGGGTCAACTCCGAGAAAAATCGCAATTAAAGTAAGAATCAAACCACCCAATCCACCACCAACCAATCCCGGAGAAACCTTTTTACCACGTCTGTCTTCAACATTGTCGCTTCTTCGACCAAATTCCCAACGCATAATAATTAATAACTAGTAATTAGTAATCCGTAATTATTATACAGATGGGTTTTGAGACCAAATCTTGATTAATTACGAACTTTTACTATTTTGTGTGCAGTATGAATGATTTAGATTATTTTAGAAAACTAACTTTAGTCTTGCTTCTGAATTTTTCGTTTACAACTCAAGAGAGAGAAAGGTTCGTAGTTGCGCTTCAGCGCCAAATCACTTTTGACGTTGTAAACGGAGTTTTCTCGAAGAGTAGCGCAACTACGAACATAATAAAAATATGAAAGCAGAAAATCCAATTTGTAATTATCTAAAAACAGATTTAATCGAGAAATTATCGGCTTTATCATTCCAAAAAGCAATATTTCCCTTGGGAGAACCAGGAATAGACAATCTTATCCGAAAATTAGAAGAAATAAACCTTCTGCCACAACCTTTAAATTATCAAAATCAAGCTTTATTATCCGGTACCTGGAAATTAATATATGCCTCCAACGGAACGGTAGTAACTCGTCAAGTTGCTGAAATTCCGGAATGGACGGGAATTAAAATCAAAGATGTATATCAAATAATCAACTATTCCGATACGGGAATAGTAACTTCTAACTGTGGTGAAATTGAATTACCTTTGTTTGGAGAGTTGAAAATCCAGGCTTCAGGAATCTGGAAATGTCAGGAAGACGAACAAACTGCTTTGGTCAGCTTTGATGAGTTTGGATTTCAATCAAAAAAGCTTTTTAATTTACCGTTTGATTTACCCGAGTTGAAAATTCCGGTTTTAGAATTTCTCCGTAGTGAAGCTGTATGGATTACTTCTTATTTAGATGAAGAAATTCGAGTCGGTAGAGGAAAGACGGGGAATTTATTTGTTTTTCAAAAATAGTCTTTCAAAAAATAAATATTTATTATTCAACCGTTTGATTACGGTTTTTTATTTTAAATTTCAGTATCAAAAATAAATTGCTTCATAAAACTCAATATCTTCAAAATCGATTTTGTGGGTTTGAGACTCCATATTGTAATAAAAAATTACATAAAAATCGCTTTTTGAGAATAGCATCATTAATAATAGAAATCTTTTTTATTAAAGTTACGAGAATACGTTATTAGAGCAGTGGTATCAAAAAGTTGTATTTTTTTGAAATTTTTTTTTGATATACTCTATTGGGATGTGTACGTGCAATTTTTGACTAATTTTCAATATTCATCTTAATTAAGTAAATAGTCTATCAATTCAAATTAATCCAAATATAGTTTTATAGTTTTGGATAGCTTGATTAGAAATAGAAACCAATACCATTTCATAAAAGTCAGTCCAAAGATTGTTTTGATTTTCAATTTTACAAAAATGAAAAAAATTTCAGCTATAAAAAATACAGCTTTAATTCAAAAGTAAGTATTTGTCTCATTTTAGTGAGGATTATATAAGAAGATATGAGAAGTGTTCGTGATAAATCAAACAATAACGCTATTAAGTAGAGAAAGGTAAGCGTTTAAGAAATTATTCCCTCACGATAAATCTGAATGCAATATTGTATGTGTGGAAAACGGTAAAAAATTATTTTGGTAATTTTCCGAAATCCCACCTATCCATTTAGTAGCAATATATTAGGTGGTCATGCGATTGAGTTTAAATATCCTGATAAATAACCTTTTAACTAATTAGTTTTTCCAGAAATCATGTACCAGTAGCCCAGCCTTTACGGTTGGGTTTTTTCTTTTTGGGAATGAGAATGGGGCATAGGGCATGGGGCATTGGAAATAATTAAGAGTTAGTGGTTAGAAGTTCGGGGTTTGGGGTTCGTGGTTAAGAGTTAGGAGTTACCAATTACCAATTACCAATTACCAATTACCAATTCCCAGTTCCCAAATTTAAAGTACGATTGTTCTACCACAACAGCAACATCGATAGTATTATTAAAGATTGTCCCTTGCCGCCATCCCCAGAAAGCTGATATGTCAGAAACAAAGTTAGCTGCATCCTTAAACGGACAACTTCCTAAATTAAATCAAAATACAATCCGCATTCGCGGTGCTAGGCAGCATAATTTAAAAAATGTCGATTTAGAAATTCCCGCACGTCAATTGGTTGTTTTTACTGGGGTTTCTGGCTCTGGTAAGTCTTCTTTGGCTTTTGATACTATTTTTGCTGAAGGTCAACGTCGCTATGTTGAGTCGTTGAGTTCTTATGCTCGGCAATTTTTGGGACAGATGGATAAACCGGATGTGGAAGCGATTGAAGGTTTAAGTCCGGCGATTTCTATTGACCAAAAGTCAACTTCTCATAATCCACGCTCGACTGTGGGAACTGTGACGGAAATTTATGATTATCTCCGTTTATTGTTTGGTCGTGCTGGTGAACCCCACTGTCCGATTTGCGACAGGTCTATTGCTCCTCAAACAATAGATGAAATGGTAGATAAAATTATGGAGCTACCGGAAAGAACTAAGTTTCAAATTCTGGCTCCGGTGGTTCGCGGTAAGAAGGGTACTCACGCGAAGTTATTATCAAGTCTTGCTTCTCAAGGTTTTGTCCGAGTAAGGATTAATGGTGAGGTAAGAGAGCTTTCGGATTCGATTGAATTAAATAAAAAATCTGCTCATACGGTGGAAGTTGTTATTGACCGCTTAATCAAGAAGGAAGGTATTGAGGAGCGTTTGGTTGATTCTCTTTCTACTTGTTTAAAGCAGTCTAATGGTATTGCTGTTGTTCTCTACACTCCGGTTTCTGAGGAAGGAGATAAAAATAAAGAAAAGAATAAAGACCAAGAATTAGTATTTTCGGAAAACTTTGCTTGTCCGGAACATGGTGCTGTGATGGAAGAGTTGTCACCAAGATTATTCTCTTTCAATTCTCCTTATGGTGCTTGTCCTAATTGTCACGGAATCGGTACATTAAAAAGATTTTCTCCCGACTTGGTTGTCCCCGATGTTCAATCACCAATTTATGCGGCGATCGCACCTTGGTCGGAGAAAGATAATTCCTATTATTTGGAGCTACTTTACGCTCTGGGTCAGGATTACGGTTTTGAATTACAAACTCAGTGGCAAAATTTGACTGAGGAACAGCAGGAGATAATTTTACACGGTGAAAAGAAAACTCCGGATTCAGAACGAACCAAGAAATTTAAGGGTGTGTTGCCGATTTTACAGCGACAGTATGAGGGTGGTTCGGAGTTAATTAAACATAAGTTAGAGCAATATATTATCGACCAGCCTTGTCCGGTATGTGGTGGAAAGAAGTTGAAACCGGAAGCTTTAGCTGTCAGATTGGGACAGTATCGGATTTTGGATTTAACCGGAGTTTCGATTACAGAAGCTCAGGAAAGAGTTAATAATTTAAAGTTAAGTAAGCGTCAAATGCAAATTGCTGATTTGGTATTAAGGGAAATCAAGGCTCGTTTGCAGTTTCTTTTGGATGTCGGTTTAAATTATTTAACTTTGAACCGGACAGCAATGACGCTTTCGGGTGGGGAAGCACAGCGAATTAGATTAGCGACTCAAATTGGTTCGGGGTTAACTGGGGTTTTATATGTACTGGATGAACCAAGTATCGGTTTGCACCAGCGGGATAATGCTAAATTGCTGCAAACTTTATTTAGATTGCGCGATTTAGGCAATACATTGATTGTGGTAGAACACGATGAGGAAACAATTCGGGCTGCAAACCATATTGTTGATATTGGTCCCGGTGCGGGTATTCACGGAGGAAATATTGTAGCGGAAGGTGATTTACAAACTTTATTAAATGCAGAAAATTCTTTAACTGGTGCTTACTTATCCGGAAGAAAAGCAATTCAAACTCCCGCTCAAAGAAGAGAAGGAAATGGCATCAATTTAGTTATCGAAAATGCTCGTCGCAACAATTTACAGAATATCAATGTAGAAATTCCTTTGGGTAAATTGGTTACGGTTACTGGTGTTTCTGGTTCTGGTAAATCAACTTTGGTCAACGAATTACTATATCCAGGATTAAAGCATCATTTAACCAAAAAAACTCCGATGCCAAAAGATATCGATGGGATAAGAGGATTGAAAGCAATTGATAAAGCCATTGTCATCGACCAATCCCCCATCGGTAGAACTCCTCGTTCTAATCCTGCTACTTATACAGGTATATTCGACGCAATTCGTGCGGTATTTTCCGAAACTATCGAAGCTAAAGCAAGAGGTTATAAACCTGGTCAGTTTTCGTTTAACGTTAAAGGTGGTCGCTGCGAAGCTTGTGCTGGACAAGGTGTAAACGTCATCGAAATGAATTTTCTACCAGATGTTTACGTACAGTGTGAAGTCTGCAAGGGAGCTAGATATAATCGCGAAACATTGCAGGTAAAATACAAAGATAAATCAATTTCCGACGTTCTCAACATGACAGTTGAGGAAGCCAAAGACTTTTTCGTTAATATTCCCAAAGCAGCGAATAAATTACAAACTTTAGTAGATGTTGGTTTGGGATACGTACAGTTAGGACAACCAGCAACTACTTTATCTGGTGGTGAAGCACAACGGGTGAAACTAGCAACAGAATTATCTCGTCGAGCTACCGGGAAAACTCTTTATTTAATTGACGAACCCACCACAGGATTATCATTTTACGACGTACATAAATTATTAGATGTCCTGCAAAGATTAGTAGATAAAGGTAATTCGATATTGGTTATCGAGCATAATTTAGACGTGATTCGCTGTGCTGATTGGGTAATAGATTTAGGTCCCGAAGGAGGAGATAAAGGAGGAGAAGTTATTGCTGTAGGAACTCCCGAAGATGTAGCGAAGAATCCAAAGTCCTATACAGGGAAATATTTGAAGCAGGTTTTGGAACAGTATCCTCCTGTGGGTGTGAATAATTAAACGATGTCGAAGGAAGTCGGTATGAAAAATAATTTTTACCTCCAATCATCTAAATAGTTTTTACTTCTTACTTCTTACTTCTTACTTCTTACTTCTTACTTAAAAGTCTGAAGGGTGTATCTAAATTTAAATATTTTGACGAGGAAAGTTATTCCACATTTCTTTTCTAATTTCGCTAATATCTGATTCAGTAACATTATTACCCTGCCAAATTCCTCTCAAAGATTGTCGTGGTGTTGATTGAATTTCTGTTAATTCCTTTTCAATTTGAGATGCAATTTGTTCAATCAAGCTTACTTTATCTGGTAACGAAAGCTGTTTAACTAATTTTAAAACTGCTTCTAGAGTGATTGTTTCTTCCATTTTGATTAAATTATCTGTTTCTCAAAATCTATCCTATAGGAATTTAATAATTATCACCAAAATTCAATACAAGCTGTGTCGGTTCCAATCTAGGTTGTGTTTTACCTTGAATATATTCAATAATCCGATTCGCAATATATTCGCCTAATTTTACAGGTACAGCATTACCAATCATTTGCTCCAAGTCAGTTTTTGATTGATTTTCGATATCAAAATCAAAATTTTGAGGAAAAGTCTGTATATAACTTCTTTCAATTGTAGTTAGCGGTCGAATTTCCTTTATCGAAGAACTAGCATCAGCTTTGTGCAATTTATACGTTTTTGGTATCGGTCGATTCACACCTCTGATAGTTGGACTTGGCTCATCAATACTAAAAATACCTCTTCTAGCATAAGTTCTAGGATGTCTATAATAATATTTTATTCCCAAAGTATCTCCCAAATAATCTTTGACAGACATAGGTTTTTCAGCTAAATTTTGATTAATATACGGCAATAGTTCGTCATCTTCACCATTTAACTGACCTATACATATATACCTTTTTCTATTTTGAGGAACACCACAAAGACTTGCTTTAATAATTGTCTCAGTTAAACCGTAATTATTTGCTTTGAATATTTCTAATACCTGACATCTCTTTTCGCTTTTATAATACCTTTCAACATTTTCCATAACAAACCACTGAGGTTTAATAAAAGCAATAATCTGAGCAAAAGTAATACTTAAATCACCTCTACCTAAATTTTCATTTCTTTTACCTGCACTAGAAAAATCTTGACAAGGTGGTCCCCCGATAACTATATCGCAATCAAATTTATTAAAAATAGAATAGTTATTGTTTAACGTAGCCAAATCATAATTGTGTATTGGATGATTAAAATTCTTTTGATAAACTCGAATAGCTGGTTCCCAATTATCAAAAGCACCTACTATATTAAATCCAGCATTCTGAAAACCAAGCGATAAACCTCCACATCCAGCAAAAATATCAATTACTTTTAACTTAATTGATTTTTTATCAATACGAGATTGCATCATCATATTTTATTAAATATCCTTATTAGATTTAGAAAGACCAAATAAAAACGGTAATGCTTGATTTTCGTTCATATACCACAATTAGAAGCTATACAAATTCTATTTTATATTCAGAGAAATTCTAAAATCAGATTAACCCTTAGAATTGCTTAAATCATATATAGGATTATCAAAATTGAGAACACAAAAAATCTTCATTGGAGTTTACCTGTTTGAGTAATGCTTCATGTATCCTGCCTTACATTTAATTTTTACTTCTTATAACAGATTCAATCCCGATACTGAAAGTAGTAGAATGTAACTATATAAGCAAACAATTAATTGCTTACATAAAATTAAATTCTACTTTAAATAAACAACCGTAATGCAACTCTCCTCTAAATTCAAAAATATAATATTAGCAATCTTTTTTGTAGCGATTCTTTACCTAATAATGGGACTGACTCTACAAACTATAGGTTTAGACAATGCTCAAATGTTTATCAAAAAAACAGGAGTATTAGCACCTATAGTATTTATAATTTTATGTGCGCTTAGTTTAATGATTGCACCTCTAAGTGGAAGTTCTTTGTTTGTAGTGGGTGGAACTTTATTTGGTCAACATGATGCTTTCTTGTTTAGTTACATCGCTACTATTATTGGGTGCAGCGCTAATTTTTGGATATCTCGAAAATTAGGAAGAAAATTCGCTCAAAGATTTATCGGAAAAGCTAATCTAGACGAATTAGATAAATTCATCGGTAAATTAAAAAGTAGTCGTAGCATTCTGTATATGATAGCAATAATGCCTTTTTCACAAGATATCGTCAGCTATGCGATTGGTTTAACGAAAATCAAATATACTCACTTTTTAATTGCTTTAATCTTATGCAGTGCTATAGTTGTTGGTGGATATGTTTATATTGGTTCTAGTTTGTTAGAATTATTTGTTCAATCAAGTTAAGCTTCTAGGTCAAAGGTTAAATCGATTTTGGATTTTGGATTTTGAATTTTGGATTTCACCGACTTTCATGACGTTGAAATTACATAAAAGCTGTTCCCTCTCTTGGAAATTTGCTCCACTTAGGGAGACCCCAAGACTGCATTTTCCGCTATTCCCTTCCTATATAACGCTAGCAATTAAAATAACTACTGCTGGAATCAAAATATTATCAATTTCTTTTGGACTACAAGCTTCTACAACTGTAGCAATCAAACATAATAGAAAAATTCGTAGGATATTTAATTCAGTTGGTATAATCAACCATACAAAAAAAGTACTCGCAGCAAAAGCAGCTATCAACATTGATAAACTTCCTTCTAAACTTTTGTTACTCAGTACCTCATATTTAAGTCTACCGTAGCGAGAACCAACTATAGGAGCAATTCCGTCTCCCCAACCCAGAACTGCGATCGCCATAATTCCGGGAAAAGTTTTGTAAAATAAAGTACCGCAAATAGTAGCGACAATTACGAAATATAAGGGTCCTTTCAAAAGTTCGCTTCTATCACCGTTTCGGGTCATGGTTTTAACAGCTTCATCTTCATCGCTAGCAAATAAACCTTTTTGGATTAACAGAATTATCCAGACTACAAAAATAGAAACATTAAGATATTTTGACCAGTGTAAATCGTTGTAAAGTGCTAGAAATCCAATCAAAGAACCTGCACCAATATGAGTAAGTTTACGGCTGATATCTTGCGGTAAATTTAAACGATTTACACAAAAATTCATCACCGTTACAAGTCCGAAAACGTAAATAAATGTAAATGCTGTGACGATGATATTTTGAAGAAAAGGATTCATCAGTTTAAAACTAGTTCGATATTTATCATACCGTTTTTCTAGCTCAGTTCTGCTGTTTGTTATTGTTTTCTACATTTTTTGACCTCACCCCGTTCTTACGGACACCCCTCTCCCAAAACAGCGGAGACGGGAAGGAGGTAAGGTTTCTTTATTTCTCTTGTGGAAAAAACTGACGTAAAATCTCGCTTGGTTTTCTATCCCAAGTATCAACATGTTCGTAAATTAAACCATCTTTATTCAATTTATAGTTTGAATGACCGTTGAAGAATATTTTTGCTTTCCAGGGAAGTCTTAATGTACCTCTTACAGTCCACTTTGCGAAAATAGTATTTTCATCTAATTGATATACATCGTGTAAATCAAAGTGAATATCTGTAAAAAACAATCCAGCATGAAATCTTAAAGTCCAAAAAATAATTCTATAGTTGAATTTCCATTTAAATCTACTTATTGGGTCTTTAAATAAAATATCTCTCGTGTAGATATCATAGGAAATATCTTTATCAAATAAAGTTGGTAAATCATGTTTGAGAATTTGTATATTTTCTTCTATCTGTGTTTTATATTCTAATTGCATCATTTATTTTGTATCTGAATTTTCGACCTTGGCTAATCGCAATATGAAATTATTATCTTACATTACGGGAGACGTAGCACTGCTACGTCTCTACATTGGTTTTATGTTTTTCGATGAAACGTATGTAAATAGAATCATTTATATGATGCCATCAAAACCAATTTTTTAAAAATTTTAATAAACCCTGCTTCTGAGCAATAGTTTTTTGCTGGCTATCATTATCCTGATTCAAATCTTTTAAACTAGGAAATGCAGCCGAACGAGTATAATAACTATTTTTTAAAACCTTCGCTAAAGCTTTACTATTATCACGTAAACCTTCGTAAAAGAAAAATACTTCTCCTTGAATACCGAGAGCGCGATTGTATTCAATTAACTGCGATAAATAATCCGGACTTATATTATAAGAACCCAATTTCATTAACACACCTGGTGCTAATTTGACAAGGTTATTCTCGGTAAACTGCTGTTTAACTAACCTATCAATAATGCTCTTATAACTATTAAAATCGCGACGATAAATTTGTGGGTGAATAATATCTACTAAGCCTTTTTCTAACCATGTCTGCGAGTCTTGTAAATACTCTTTCAAAGCCCAATCATGAATATTGGGAGCCATTGACACCAACAAATTATTATTAACAGCTTTTACTTCCTTATATAAACGCGCCAAAAATTCAGTTAGAATATTAGCACGCCACTGCAACCATTGCTGATTTTTGGGGTTTTGCGGCGGATTTTGACCGAATTCGTGCTTATATCGCTCTATAGTACCCTTGTCATAACCACCTTCAGATGGTAATGCAGGTAGACGGTCATCACCTTGGATACCGTCTACATCATAATTATTAACAACTTCGAGAATTAAACTTGATAGAAAATTCTGTACTTCAATATCAAGAGAATTCAGCCATTCAAATCCATTTTTATTTAATAAATTACCTTTTGAATCAAGCGCAGCCCATTGTGGTTTTTTCTTTAATAAAACTCCTCCATTAGAATTATAAGAGCTAACAAAACCATATTCAAACCAAGGAATTACTTTTAATCCTACTCGATGTGCTGCGGTAATAACTTCCGCTAAAATATCTCTTCCTTGATATTGAGGATTAATTTCCACACCAAAATTTTGCAGCATTACTTGAGAAGGAAATTGCGTTGCTGCTTTATTCCACACCACCGGAAACACTACATTAAAACCAGTTTCCGCAAGAAAATCCATTGCTTCAACGATATTTTCCGGAGAATCAAATACATTACTAGCAGTAGTGGTCAACCAAACACCACGTATTTCAGTTACTGACATATTTTACAGTGAACAGTGTTAGCGGAGCGTGTCCCGGAGGGACATACAGTCATCAGTGTTAGCGTAGCGTATCCCGGAGGGACATACAGTGAAAAGTAGACGTAATAAAATTAAGTTGATATATGAGATTTTTAAATTTGATTAAATTCACTCATTACTTCTTACTTCTTACTTCTTACTTCTTACTTATCTACATATTCGGGTCAAGATAACGATAGCGTGCTTGAACTACCATATATACTCCGTAAGACATTAAACCTAAAGCGACGACCGTTAACATAAAAGGTCCGTAAGGCTGTTCTGCCAAAGTTTCTAATGCTTCATCAAGTCCACCAACTTGACTTGCTCTAGCCATGTAGGCTGCTTCAATTACAAACCAGCCAATTAAGAAGAATACAATACTTCTTGCCGCCAAGCCAAATCTACAGATAGCTACAACCCATTCTCGTCCAACACTACCTAGTTCAGATAAATTTAATTTTCTGCGGAATTTTGCTGTAAAAGCTCTATACAAGTAGTAGCATCCAAAAGCAATAACACCAGCACCAATTGTTCCTACTAACCATTGACCAAAAGGTTGATTTAGCAAACGAGCAGTCCAATCTTGCTTCGCATTCCCACTACTACCACCTCCAGTTCCCATAATTATTTGTATTGCAGTCCAAGCCAAACCAGCATAAGCTAAACCATTGGCAATGTAGCTAAGTCTTGTTGCAATACCTTTTAAATCATTACCCTTATTTTCTGGGTCATTGATTGCTTCAACAAAACGCCACATCGCATAGCTTATCAAACCAAAAGCAACTAAACCTAATAATATTTGACCAAAAGGTTGCTGTACAAGTGTTTTCAAAGCTCCTTCCGTACCGGTTTTTTTTCCTCCTGGACCGAAAGCAGCTTGTACAGCAAGTAATCCAACAAGTAAATAAACCGCTCCCTTTGAAGCATAGCCGAATCTTGCCAATCGCTCAATCCATGAAGCAGGATGATGAGATATCTGTTGTGTCATAGTTTTGAAAAGCAATTACTATACTTATCTAGTCATATAAAACAAACACGTACATCTATCTCCAGAACAATCCAAAATGTAGAGATATAAGAGTTAGGAGTTAGGAGTTAGGAGTTATGAGTTAGTAGTTAAGAATTATTTATTTTCATCTCTCCCCCTCTTCCCCCTCTCCCCCCTCTCCCCCCTCTCTCAATTCTCCATCTCCTCGTAAAATAATCAAATAGTCTCTCAGGGTGATTAAAATGGAAACTTGGCAACATGATTACATCGCAACTAATGGGGTAAATCTACATTATGTGACTCAAGGGAGCGGTCCTTTAATGTTAATGCTTCATGGTTTTCCGGAGTTTTGGTATTCTTGGAGATATCAAATTCCAGAATTTGCTTCAGATTTTAAGGTAGTTGCTCCTGATTTACGCGGTTACAACGATAGCGATAAACCACAATTGCAATCGGCTTATACAATGAATGAACTAGTCCGAGATGTTGAAGGTATAATTCGCGGATTAGGATACGAAAAATGCGTGCTGGTAGGTCATGATTGGGGAGGGGGAATTGCTTGGAACTTTGCTTATAATTATCCGCAAATGGTGGAGCGATTAATTATTATGAATCATCCCCATTATGCAAAGTTCTCCGAAGGTTTCCGAACTCCTCAGCAATTATTACGTAGCTGGTATGTATTCTTTTTCCAACTACCTGTAATTCCAGAATTATTTCTTCAAGCACAAGATTATCAGTTTATTGAAAACGCTTTTAAAGGAATGGCTATTAACAAAAGTGCTTTCAGTACAGAAGATATTAATGCTTATAAAGATGCTGCTGCTAAACGAGGTGCGTTAACAGCAATGATAAATTATTATCGAAATATTTTGGGTTCGCCAATGTTCAATCAAAATAGTAGTATTTTGAAAGTTCCAACTTTGATGATTTGGGGAGAAGAAGATACCGCTTTAGGAAAAGAGTTAACCTACGGTACAGAAGCCTACGTTCAAGATTTTCAAATTAAGTATATTCCTAACTGTAGCCATTGGGTACAGCAAGAACAACCAGAATTGGTTACTCAATATATGCGAGAATTTTTAATTTCTTAGCTTTAGGAAGTAGGGATTAGGGAACAGAAAATTTATTTATTAAATTTTTTGCACTTAGCACATTTTAACAAGATATACTACTCTTTTGTCGATTATTTATTATTTTTCAGTTCCCTATTACCTATTACCTATTACCTATTACCTACTCCCAATCCCTAATTCCCTGTTCCCTACTTTCTATTCCCTATTATGAATCCTCCACTAAAATTCTTGACCGAACCGTTTTTACAATTCCCAACTGAAAGTTCAGTAAAAGTTGTTTGGTTCACCGAATTCATGGGTGATGGACACGCTGTTTCATTCGGTGGTAACTTACTAGAAACGGTTTTTACTAAGAATATTAGACCTATTCGGTTGAGAGAAGATAAATACTCGCGAGTTGGAACACAAATTGCAGAAGGAGAAGTTTATGAAAAACCTGTTTTCCGAGAGATTTGGCGACATGAAGCCCATTTAACCAATTTAACTCCAGGTAAAAGAATTTCTTATCGTGTCAGCAGTATTGGGGAAGATAATGAATTAATCAGCGGTAGAACTTACACTTTAGAACCTGCTCCACCACCAGGAAGACCACTTAATATTTTATTAACTTCTGACCATCAAATTAAGCCGATGGTGGCAGCTAATTTACAAAAAGTAAAGGAAACATTTAAGCGAATTGATGCGGTTTTTTTTGCTGGTGATTTAGTAAATATACCAGACCGTGCTAGTGAATGGTTTGATGATAATCGTGGTAATGCTTTTTTCCCTTGTCTTCAAGGACGTGCTAAATATGTAATGAAATACGATGGTGTCGAAACCACTTACAGAGGAGGACAAATTATTCAAACAGCTCCTATATTTCCCTGTATTGGCAATCATGAGGTTATGGGACGTTTTAATACTGGTAAAAGTTTGAATGAAGAATTTAACGATACAATTCCCCGTCATATTGCTAATGATTTGTATGGAAAAGAATCCTTAGAATCCTTAGAATCATTAAAAGATAAATCTTTCAATACTGATACTTTTGAAAAAATATTTAGCTTACCAGAAGATGAAACGGGGAAAAAAGGTTATTATGCAGTCACTTTTGGTGATGTACGGTTGATAGTTTTGTATGTCACTAATATGTGGCGTTATAATAATACAGAAAATTCTCGTAAAGGAAAATACGCCGAACCAGAAGCAGAGTTAAATAATCCTGAGAATTGGGGATACGGACAGCATATTTATGAACCGATTGCTAAAGGTAGCGCTCAATATAGTTGGCTTGTTAAAGAACTTAGCAGTAGTGAATTTCATGAAGCAAAATATAAAGTAGTGATGTTTCATCATCCCCCCCACACTTTAGGAGATAACATCGTACCTGCTTATACAAATCCAGTTCAGATAATAGAACGTGATGAAGAAGATAAAATTATATCTGTTAAATATGAGTATCCCAAGCAAAAGGATTATATTACCCGTGATTTAATACCTTTATTAGAACAAGCAGGAGTACAACTAGTATTTTACGGACATTCTCATTTATGGAATCGCTTTGTTAGTCCTAGTGGAATGCATTTTTTGGAAACATCAAATGTGGGTAATTCCTACGGTGCAGCTTATGGAGAAAGAAAGCGAAAGAATGTACCCAATACTAATTCAAAAACTAATGATGATAACTACACAGAAATTGGCGACCCTTATGATTTAGAACCAATTGTACCGACAATTGACCCACTTTTAGACGAAAACGGACAACCTTTACCTTATATTTCCAGCAACGAAATCAGTGTTTTTAGTGTTTTTGAAACGGAAAAAGGTACGGTAAGCAGCTACCGTTTTGATACAAGAAAACCAGATTCTGAAGTTATTAAATTTGATGAATTTAAATTAAAAGCAGGTTTATGGGAAGGGGATATTGGTTAGGAATTGGGAATTGGGGATTGGGAATAAGGAGTTAGGAGTTAGGAGTTAGGAGTTAGGAGTTAGGAGTTAGGAGTTAAGAATAGTGGGAGCATCTTGCTCCCTATTATCCCCAATTACCAATTACCAATTACCAAATCTAAATCATCATCCTAATCTTAGAACCATCTTGAGTTTTATTAACTTCAATCCGTGCAGCAAAGGCTTCCTTTAAATGAGGCATGTGAGTTACGGTGAGGATACAAGCAAAGTCGGGTGCTATAGCGTTGATTGCTGCAATCAATCTGTCGCATCCTTCGTCGTCTTGGGTACCGAATCCTTCATCAACTATCAACAATTGTAAAGCTGCTCCGGCTCGCTGGGCTAATAATTTGGCTAGTGCTAACCGAATTGCAAAGTTGATTCTAAATGCTTCTCCACCTGAATAGGTTTCATAAGCTCGGGTACCTCTAGCATCGGCGATTAAAATATCTAAGGTATCTATTAATTTGGCATTTTTCTTTTTAGCTTTGCTAGTCTTACCTGCCCTTTGAGTAACAAATTGTACGTGCAATTGATTTGCAGATAACCGGGAAAGTAGTTGATTTGTCTCGGCTTCTAGCTGCGGTAACACGTTTTCAATCATCAGTGCTTGGATACCGTTTTTACCAAAAGCCTGCGCTAATTCCTGATATACTCGCTGCTCTGAGCGAACTTTCTTGAGTTGCTGCTGCTTTTCGGTAAGCTGAACTTGCAGGTTTTCTAAATATTGAGACTGTTGCTGCAATCTTCCTAGATGACCGAGTTTATCATCGAGTTGACGGCGACGATGAGCTAATTTCTGTTCTAATTCTTGAATTTGAGCGTTAGGATTAGTTGTTTGTTCTAATTGCGCGATAATATTGTTAATTTGACTGGATAGCTGCTGCTTTTCACCCAACCTAGCTTTTAAAGCTTCCTCCACAGCTACTGCACGTTTTTTCATTTCCGGATGCTGCTGCTGGGCTGAAAGTAGCTGCTGATGGTGCAAATGCCAAGACTGAGCGTTTCTGACATCCATACGAATTTGGTTATGACGCTGGTTGTCATAATCCATTTCAACAATTTTATTTTCTAACTCTTTGATTTCTCTGGCAATTTGAGAATCAGTTTGTTCGGTCTTAACTTGATTGTCTAATCGACTAATCAATGCTTCAATTTCGGGTCTTTTCGCTGCTAAATGGGCTTGTCGCTTACGAGCATCTTTGATTTGTCCTTGTTTGATTTCAGCCCATCGCCATTTTTCAACTTCGCTGCGAGCAAGAGCATGATTCTGCTCGTTGTAATCAAGCTTTTCTAAATAATCTTCTAAATCTTGTAGCTCTTGTTGTTTTTGGGGCGCATAATCACTTAGATGTAATGTTTTTTGTAATCTCTCTTTCTCATCAATAATTTGCTGTATCTGTTGGTCAACTTCGCTAGTAGCCTGCAATTGTGCAGCTAATTCTCCTTTTTGCTCGCGTAAAGACTCATAAGGCGACAATTTACTGTTGACGATGCGGTATTCCTGCCTAAAAAGCTGAATTTCTCGCTCGGAAACCGCTAGCTGTTCGCGAAACACCCATAACTGTCCCTCAGTATCTTTATATTCAACTTTGGTTTTATCAGCTACTCGATTCCAATGGTGTTCGTCTAAGGGACGCTCGCATAAAGGACAGACAGCATCGGGGTTTTGCAACATTTGCAATTTTTGGTCTAATTCCCCTAAAAGCCGCTCGTATTCCCGCTGTTGAGCGTGCAAGCGTTCCATAAATGACCTTTTTTCTAATCCTTTTTCCTGTAGTCTCTGCAGGTAAACTTTATCTTTATTTAACTGTTCTATCTTGGTTTCTACTTCCAAGACTGCTTGTTGAAGTTGCGGTTGTCTTTGGGATTGATGTTGTAACTGTCTGTGAGTAGTTTCTAGCTGTTCTACTCGCGCTACTATTCCCGCTTGAGTACGATGTAGTTCAGTTTGTAATTGTTGACGCTGCTGTAACAAAGGAGAAACTTGCATTTGTAAATTATCCAAATGCTTCAAACGCTGACGAGCTGCTTTTAATTTTTCCAGCGCTGCTTCCATATCACCAGTATTATTCAAAGTCCGCTGAATATCCTGCTCCTGTTGCGCTAGAGCTTCTAACTGAGCTTGGGATTGTTGCAACTGTCGCTCAATCCCTTGAATATGCTTGCTCAAATGCTGCTGCTTCTGCTGACGTATTTGAGAAGCACGGGTATACTCTGCAAACAAAGCTCCCATGGATTCTTCTTGAGATTGCAGAGTTTGATAATGAGCGTATCCAGCTTTAATTTCAGCTTCTCGATTTAACAATCCTTCTAATGACCCAAGCTGAGTTTTCAAGCTCAATTGTTCGCTTTCCAGACGCTTACTATCCTGAGTCAGATTATTGTATTGCTGTCGGACAAAATGCAGTTGTTCTTCCCAACCTTGTCGCTGATGTTGGATTACCTGCAAATTTTGCAATTGAATATTATCAAAACCCTGTAACTTTTGCAGTTCGTTAAGTTCGGTTTCCAATTGGGTTCTTTGTTGAGCAATAGTTTCTTGCTGTTGTAGTTGAGCTTTTATCGAACCCAAAGTCCGGTCTAATTCTTCTCCCCGTGCTTTTAGCTGACGTGATAACTCTTTGGCTTTATCCTCCAATTCATCATATTGGTTTAGCTTTAATAGTTCCGCTAAAATCTCTTTCCGCTCGCTCGGACGCTTGAGCATGAACTCATCAGCACGACCTTGACGTAAATAGGCAGAATTTATGAAAGTATCGTAATCAAGCTTAATATGATTAATTACTTCTTCTTGAGTAGCCCTCAAGCCTTTGCTTGTCAGAGATTTAAACCCTTCATTAGTTTCAATTTGAAACTCTAAAGCACTACTAGAACCTCGACGACGAGTACGAATTACCCTATAGATTTCTCCATTCGCTTCAAAAGTAAAATCGACTCGGACATCCTTGGCTCCAGTATGGATAATATCATCTTCTGAAGCCGCTCTACTTTCACCCCAAACTACCCAAGTGATAGCTTCCAAAAGTGAAGACTTGCCAGCACCGTTTGAACCACAAATACAAGCAGTGTGCAAACCGCTAAAGTCCAAACTTGCATCTTGATAACTAAGAAAGTTTTTTAATGTTACTTGTAACGGAATCATTTAGGCTACATTACCAGCGCTGACTTTTTATTAATAGCAGTACATATGCTGTTTCTGTAGTCTAACTATGTAAAAATATTCTTTCTAGTCTTTAAATAGCTATTTTTACAAAACTTAACATTTATGCAAGTTTTTGTTTGCTGTTAAGCAAAATTTTATTTCTTTGTCACTAAAAATCAGTAATCAGTAATCAGTGAGCAGTGAGCAGTGAACAGTGAACAGTGAACAGTAAAAAGGTTGGATCATGAAAATTGTATATTTTAGAAAAAAGTCTTCAATCGAATCAAAGCTAAGTGATAAATAATTTGTCGCACTATCAAATTTATTGGCATTAGTGAGTACAGATATGAATTTATTTTAGTATCTAAGTTAAGCCACCATTATCCTCCAATTATGGGGGACTTTAAAATACGTTTCTCCTCCATAATTGGGGGTTGAGGGGCTATTAATATTTTGAATCAGCAACGCGAATTTATTTGTCACTAATAACTGTTCACTGCTCACTGTTCACTGTCTTGGGAAATTTAATTTGATTACCTTCGGGTGTGGAAATTATTTTGCCACCCAATGCTTCGATTTCACGAATTGCTCTTTCACGGGTTTTTTTGTCTGCTCCGTGACTTAATACCATACCCCAAGCAGAGATTTGAGCATATTTACTATCGCGATTTGTTTTAAGAAATTCTGCGGTTTGTCCGGAAAGAGACGCTGCTAGCTGACTTTCTTCATCCGAATGTTTGTTAGCCCATTGAGAAGCATTTGTAAAAGATTCTCTTGCAGCTTGAGAGTCTCCTAAAAATAGTAGCTCGTCAATTGCTTTATAGCGCCATATATAGTAGGAATTTTTCGGAACCCAAGGATTAAGAGACTTTAAGCCTTGATTCATGATTTTTACAGACTTTTCGGGTTTACCAGCATATATAGAAGCACTTGTAGAAAGTGCCAAGTAAGCATTTACAAACCGAGGGTCGCGTTTTAGAATTACCTCGAAGTATTGCGGACTTAATCCATAGCCAGTTTTGTTGCGAATTTCATCATCTCCAAAATATTGCAAAAAATTTAGATATATCCAATTTGCAATTAAGTTATCATAGCCAAATGTAGGAATTTTTTTGAGAAGTTGAAGACGGACTTCTTCCGTATTGATTTCTCTTTGTAAGGCTTCTACTGTGTTCGTTTGTTTGTCAGAGAGCAATTGTTGCATTCGCGAAAATTGTAACAAACTAACTGCAAACAAGCATAAACAGGCTACACTTGACGAGGTAATGGCTTGACGAGATAGAGCTAACATTGTGAGGATGGCTAAAAGGTATTGTATTACTACCTCATAGTTCCCTCATACTTGATAAAAGTAACAGGTTCAATTCAGAAAACTCCGTATAATTGTTTGATGTCTTGTCTGACTCAACTTAAAACACAGAGAAATTTGAATTGTGACTTTGAATGCAACTGTCGGGGTTTATAGTATCTTGCATAAAGAAACAATTGAAACCCGGTTTCGCCATTTTTTTGACTCAAGTTGAGTTATTAGTCTGTAAAAAGCTGTTATGGCTACTTTAGTCATACATAGTTTTGTAGAAAATAGACAAAATGCATTTTTGCGTTTTCCACCATATGTATCTTTCCCGGATAAGCAAAACCGCGAACAGAAACATCAATATGGATGGTTTACATGCTTCTAAGTCTATTGAATGTTAAGCACACCATACCGCGTTTGTTTGACTATATTGGGACAAGATTTGAAAATTTGTAATCATGGCAAGCAAGACAATTGACGTTAGAGAGTACACAGTTCGGGCACATAAGCGTGAAATACATACAAGGGTATTTTCGTTTGTATGTAAAGAGTGTAATAAGCCTACAGACCGCGAAACATTTGGACCTCGACCACTCTACTGTGAGAGATGTCGTCCACCTCAAGCGTCTTACAGAAAATCAAACTCTAGGTCTAGTAAAGCTAAACCAAGAGCAATGAAATATAAAGGAGAGGCTGAAGTTAGTTGAATCAGAACGCTATGAAACCAGAGTCACAGCAAAAACTAGAAACACCCCCCCAAGCTTTACTCGAACCACTGTTAGGCTTGAGAGAATATTATTCTCGGTTAGTACAAGAGTACGAGCTAAAAGTTACCACTGCTAGAATTCAGCTTGCTCATGTTGAAGCGTTGCTGTCAAATTCTTCTGCATTGATTAACAATAAAAGCTTCCCCGGTCTTGAAATACTTGATGTTACCGCTATTACGCAAACATCCCCGCATTTATCTAGAGAAGCATTTGAATCTCGTCTTAAAGGTATAAGCACCCAAGAGACAGAATTATCTCGTGAAGATAAACAAGACACGGAGTCTGAAGCAGAAGACAACGAACAGCCGAATTCAGAAGTTTCAGCACAAGAGGACACTGACTCGGAAACTACAGTCGATGAAGAAAGTCAGTCTTCTAAGCTTGAAAAAGCGGCAGCATCTAAGAGCAAATACAATTCAAAGAGTGGCTCCGAAATTCAGATGCTACCTGAATTCCGGCATATTTCTCGAATAGAAGCCATAAAACAGCTTTTGGAAGATAATAAAGCCAAAGTATGCCATATCGACTTTGTGGTTCGGTCACTTTATGGAGATTTAGAGTCAACTGCATTTAAAGTTGTCAAAGGTCGAGTCCATTCTTCTCTTACTCACGGCAAAGAACAAATGTACTGGGAATCTGTCCCTGACGAACCTGGTTGCTATACTTTGGATTTAAGTTTAGTAATACCACCCGGTAGTAAGTCTAAATCTAAAAAAGCTAAATCCAAACCCAAGAAGCAGCTAGTTCCCCAGAGGACAAAAAAAGTACCAATGCTGCCTCAGTACGAAGGTCAGTTTCTAATTGATGCCATTTCTTCGTTTTTAGAAGAGAACTCAGGAAAAATCTATTCTGTTAGTGAAATAATCGAACAGATTTATGGAGCGCTTGATGAGGAAGAGATTAGAGACATGAAGGTTCGGAGCATGGTCTTAGGGGAGCTTTCCCGAGGCTATCGTATCGGCAGATTTGCCAGAGTTCCGAATAAATTGGGTTATTACACATGGGATTTAGACACTATGGATGCTGCTTGAGCATGTTAATCGATAAATAGCTCCGTTTACGTTTTACTCAGCAATGCTCGTCAAGCTCAAAGGGTGACGGGCATTTGTTGAATTTTTATTGGGAATTGGGAATTGTGAATTGGGCATTGGGCATGGGGAATTGGGAATAGGCGCTGAAAAAAGATAAAATTATCGTAAATATCGATATGCAGACATACAATTGTAGATATAGCGCTACGCGAAGGTTAAAGGTTTAACAATCATAGGTTTGAGTCTTAATTAATCTTATAACCTGATTACGCAGTGCTTTCTTTTCGTCTATCCTATTTATAATTTGTGACTTTCAAGAAATGTAGGGAGCAATAAATAAAAAATCAAGACAGAAGACTTATAGGTTATAGGTTATAGGTTAAGGGTCAAAGGTCAAAGGTTAAAGCTTGGGGGACAAGGTGAAAAGGAGAAAAATCTAAAATCTCCTAATCCCCAATACCCTATAATTTATAGCATTCACGGGCAATCTGCCAATCTTCTTGAGTATGTATAACTAATACTTTTATTGGTGAGTCAGAAGTCGTAATATCTTGGTCTACAGGTTTACCAGTGTTTTTCATCACGTCAATTTCTATTCCTAAAAATTCAAAAGCTTCACAAGCAGCTTGGCGAATTTCGGGACTGTTTTCGCCAATTCCAGCAGTAAATACTAGAGCATCTAATCCTCCTAAACTAGCAAGCATGGCTCCGATACTCGAACATAAACGATGTACGTAGATGTCGTATGCGAGTTGAGCGCGTTGATTTCCTTGAGCAATTGCCGCTTTGATTTGTCTCATATCGCTAGATATTCCAGAAATACCGCTCAATCCCGATGCTTTATTAAGAAGGTCGTCTAAATTTTCTACAGTGCAAATTTCTTGCTCTAATAAATAAATTAAAATTCCTGGGTCAATGCTACCGGAACGACTACCCATCATCAATCCGTCAAGGGGAGTAAAACCCATCGTGGTATCTACGCTATGACCATTTTTAATTGCAGCTAAAGAACAGCCATTACCTAAATGACAGGTGATTATACGTAAAGACTGCAAATCCTTATCAAGAATATCGGCAGTACGTTCGGCGCAGTATTGATGGCTAATGCCATGAAAACCATAACGAATAATATTTTGTTCTACCCATTCATAGGGACCGGGATAAATCGCCGCAGCGTCGGGTATATTTCTATGAAATGCGGTATCAAAAACTGCAACTTGTTTCACCTCTCCCAAAATATTTTCTATGGCTTCGATACCAGCTAAATTTGCAGGGTTATGGGCTGGAGCCAGATTTATAAGGTTTGCGATCGCGTCTTTAACCTTCTGAGTAATTACCACACTTTGTCTGTAATCTTTACCTCCATGGACAACTCTATGTCCAACTACATCAATTTCAGAAAGTTGATTGATTACCTTGGTAGACCCTTTTGATATGGTCTCAAGCAAACGAGTCATAGCTTTAGATTGGGAATCGTTAGCAATTTCTTCTGTTAACTTTTCCCCGATGCTGGTTTCCACCTCGATTTCCGCGACACCTTCTTGATGACTCCAATCTATTTTTCCTTCCCAAAGTGGTGTGGGTGGTGAAGAAGGAATATCACCTTCGACCTCGTACAAACAACTTTTTTGAGTACTGGAGCCTGCATTTAGTATAAGTATTTTCATTGCTATAATTTGCAACGCTGTATTTGTCTATTATCTTCCGTTTATTAATTTTATTGACGAATAAACTATTTACATTAAATTTTTATCCAAAAGTATTATCAAATACAAATTAGATTTACTACTAAATATTTATTGACTTTTACAGAGAAAAAAGATAAAAATGTAATAACCATATACCAAGAAAACAACCTTTGGGGTTTTGTAATCCTCTAACTGGTATCAAGTCTGTGAATCGGGATTAATCAATTTCGGAAAAGTCAGGAAAAAAACCTCACTTTCTTCGGAGCGAGGTTTCAATGAATTCGGTTACTTATAACATTTGTTAAACGTTACATCGAGTATTGTTACTTTTATGCATAAATCAACATACTATCAAAAGTGATAATTACTTTAAAAAAAGTTGTTACTTTTGATTATTTTTTTGTATCTGGGAATACTTGATTTTATTACAGTTTTATAGGGGCTTTCATTTAACTCTGAATTAAATACCCACAAAATTTATTAGAGGATGTTTTACAAATATCTGGTGGTTTAAATTGCTAGATACTTTTCATTCAGACGGTTGAGACTTTCTAGCTCTGACATTTCCGGAAAAATCAATCTTAATCTCCTTTGGTTTAAGTTCTTCTTGAATTTGTTCTGATAACACTTCACCAGAATATTGACCATTTAATTTACCCGACCATCTTCAGCATCAATCTCTTGACACAAAGCTTCTGTTTCTTCTTGAGTAAAAATACCCTTTTCAATCGATTTTCTTAACATCGACTTTACAATTAGCTTGAGCTTGTCGTTTTCAACTTTAAGATTTTCAATCTCATTTTCTAAACGTGATTGTTCTTTATTATAATATCTAAATTTTTCGCCGATAGAATATTTTAATTCGTCATAGAGTTCTTTGACAAAACCCCTACTAGCATTGGTAGTGTCAGCAATAGATTCCCAAATTCCCATAATAGTTTGATTAAATTAATAGATTATATTTAATGTTAATTACGTTGAAATTTCATACAGAGTAATTTAAAGCTAGCTTCAAAACCCTAATAAACTAAAATACTATTTTAATTTACATGGCTCGTAGATTTGATAAAAATTATGGCTTATCTATAATTAAGATGTCAAACAATAATTGATATTAATCAATAAATTCAAATGACTTTATATATCGTAGGGTGAATATTCTCAAGTGCCATTTTACTTGAGATAAAAATAGAGACGCTGCAATACAACGTCTCTAAAATACATTTAATTACAAGATACTTGTTGTAAATTAAGCAGCTTTAGCTTCACCATCAA
>JBCBHT010000072.1:0-27844 GCA_038525335.1 Cyanobacteria bacterium J06621_15
CGAACATGAAGTTGAAGGTACCAGAAATACCTAAAGGCATACCATCGGAGAAAGAACCTTGACCAATGGGGTATACCAAGAATACTGCGGTTGCTGCTGCTACAGGAGCGGAGAAAGCAACACAGATCCAAGGACGCATACCTAAGCGGTAGGATAATTCCCACTCACGACCTAAGTAGCAAAATACTCCAATCAAGAAGTGGAAACATACCAACTGGTAAGGACCACCGTTGTACAACCACTCATCTAGAGAAGCTGCTTCCCAAATGGGGTAGAAGTGTAAACCGATTGCGTTAGAAGAAGGAACAACTGCACCAGAGATGATGTTGTTTCCGTAAATCAAGGAACCTGCAACAGGCTCGCGGATACCATCGATGTCAACAGGAGGTGCTGCTACGAATGCGATGATGAAACAGGTGATTGCAGATAACAGTGTGGGAATCATCAACACGCCGAACCAACCAATATATAGGCGGTTGTTGGTGCTGGTAATCCATCCACAGAACTGCTCCCACGCCGAAGCGCTTTCGCGTCTTTGTAATGTGGTTGTCATGGTTCAGATAATTGCGTTTATTTTTATAAACCGGTAAGTCTTTTTGCTCACCTGTATATACATTAACGAAATATTTACGTTTTGTAAAGGAATTTTAATTAAGTTTATTTTATACAACAGATTAATTTCTGTTATCAGCGAACAAATCAGTGAGCAGTGAGCAGTGAACAGTGAACAGTGAACAGCGAATTTTTCTACCCCCTCTTCCCCTTCTTCCCCCTCTCCCCCTCTCTTATTAACCTGGTGGCCACTTCATCTGTCTTCCACCAAGCACATGTATATGTAGGTGGTAAACGGTTTGTCCTCCGTCGGAACCGGTGTTAATTACTGTACGATAGCCATTGCTCAGTCCTGCTTCTTCGGCTACTTTTTTCGCGGTTAATAATAGATGTCCCATTAATGCTTGGTCTTCGGGGGAAGCGTCGGCTAGTTTGGGTATGGGCTTTTTGGGGATTACTAGAATATGTACTGGTGCTTGAGGAGATACGTCTTTGAAGGCTAATGCTAGGTCGTCCTCATAAACTATGTCGGCTGGTATTTCTTTTCTAATAATTTTGCCGAAGATGGTGTCTTTTGCAGTCATTTACTATTTGTTCTCATGGCTCGTCAATTGTTAATGATAGGACAGAAGCTCAACCGAAATAATTTTAGATTTTAGATTTTGCGGAAAGTTTGGGGGGGGGAGATGTTCTTCCCCCAAAACTTTTCAAAATGGATTTTGGATTATGAATGGTTTCAAGCCCCTAAATTTATTTATGGAAATAATCTAAAATCCTAAATCCTAAATTGCCTGACTTAATAATCGACGGATGTTTTTGTTTGGGGTAATAATCCAGAATTCTGGAAATTTTGTTCTCTAGAACGTGCTAAAAGATTGGTTTCGGTAATCATTTTTGGTTTTGACGCTAATTTAAAAAATTCGAGCATCTTAATAAAACTAAATGTAGGGTCTGGAAGATAAGCAACTTTTCCAGAGCGAATAGTGATACCGTGGCGACTGGATGATTGAAAAGCGTGATGAAGATTGTGCCATCCTTCACCCAAGGTTAATACTGCAACAAAAGCATTGTTTCGACTAAATTCGTTAGTAATAAACGGTTGTTCTCCTGCTACATGACAAATTGAGTTAACCGTTTGTACGCAGTGATAGAGAATGGTTGTGCTGAGAAAAAATGCTCCTAGATATTCAGCACCACCGATGAAATACGAAAGCGCACCTAAAGCTACTACAGGAACAAAGTGTAAGCGGTCAATTGTCTTCAAAACTACGTCATTCTCAACATCTTTTGGTAGCTTATTTGGAAAGAATTCTGGTGATAGTAACCACCCAGCTTGTGACCAAAAAAATCCTTGAATAGCATTACTAAATCTATAAGGAGAATGGGGGTCAAGTTGAGTATCGGAATGTTGGTGATGGGTAAGATGATGTGCTTTCCACCAGCTTGGTCCCATATGTCCCGCTGATGCTGCGATAATACTTCCGAACCATAGAACAGGAGCAGGAGCTTGATAACTTTTGTGAGTAAGTAGTCTGTGGTAGATAGCGGTTGTTGCGAGCATTCGGATTAGGTATAAGAATAAAATCCATGCAGCAGCACCCCATGACAAACCGGTTTTAAAAACGAGCAACGAACCGAAATGACTGGAAACAACCAATATCGGACCGATTGTATAAGAAACAATCGTAAGTGGGGAATACTGCCTCATTTTTGTTTTACTGTCCTGAAGGTATTGATAAAGAAGCTGTCTAGCGATGTATTATGCAGAATAATTCCGTATAATCACCTTTAAGAGAGTAGTTGAGAATAAGTATTAATACAAGCGGTTGGTGAAATTAGTAATCGTAGGTTGGGTTAGACACGAACAGAAAAATTTTATTTGTAGCGATGATTTATGAATCGTGTCGCAACCCAACATCAATATGATGAAGTAATAAGGTTAATTTAAAATATTTTGTTAATATCAATTTTGTTTTACAAGCTTTGGATAAACTATATCTATAGCTAATACGATTAATGCGTGAATCGGTATTATTAGTAAAAATATAAAAAACCATATTGTAGTTATCGCTGCTTCAACGATAGGGGAATTTGGTTTGAGCCAATCAAAAGCGGAATCTAAAAAGTTTTTCACTTCTGCTTTTCCATCAACACATAACCAAGGACTGTGAGCAACTATTAAATGTTCAATTTCCCAATTGCGAACGGTATTAAGGGAATTACGTAAAACTTTACGATTGAAAAGATTAGCTAACTGCATTCCCCTCGGAGTGTGTTTGTACATTTGGTTTAATTTACTGGTGAAGCGGGAAAATGAAGAAAAAACTGCGGGGTCGAAATCCATAATCATATCTGTAAAAATTACGGTGTTCGACTCGCGATGGAAAAAGACAATTTCATCCACTAATCCATTACTGTTACCCGAACCAAAAATGCATTGGTCTATTTCTCCGCTCCATTCGGGTTCTGGTTCGTCTGTAGAAAGTGTTTTGTAAAAGGTTAAATCTTTGCGTTTTGAATCTAGCCGTGGTGATGCGTAAAGTCTTGCTTCTGGGTATGCTTGACCCCAATCTCCCATATACAGGTGGTGGATGTTATTCGGGGAAACGATATATTTTACAGTTCCAAGTACATCAACATCATTACGGATATCGTCGGTGATGCGAATTGGGGAAATAATGAAAAGACTATTATCTTTGAGACGTATAACAACTGCGCGATGGGTGTAGGGGTACCGAGGTTGTATCGGAGGTCGGTAGTGTATGCATTCGGGAGATTCGATTGTCCAGATATTCGTGGCTACTTTTGTTAAACCGCTTTTGGTTTTGTTGGGAATTGGTCGGAAAGTTTGAGTTTGTACCATGAGATATTTCTTGGTTTATGTTGATTCAAAATTAATCATAATAAAGACGAATCGGAAATTTCACGAGATGATTCGAGTTTTTTTATTATTCTTATGTAATTTGTAGGTTGGGTTAGACACGGTAATTAAAGTTGATTTGTAGCGAATATTTTTCTAATCGTGTCGTAACCCAACATTACGGTTGGTTGTAAAAATTGTGTTGGGTTAAGCGCTGTTAAAGATTTCTAATAAAAACTAATTTATTCGTGCGCTTAACCCAACCTACGAAATATCTGAAGGTAAAGCAAGAAACTCAGTTATCATATTGCGAGTTTTGATAATAGAACTCTCTACCTCACTTTTTTGCTCAATATAAATGAAAGAAACAGTTTCTCCTGAATTTCTCATCAGGTGAACCTGAATATGAGTAAAGATACTTCCTCCAAATAAATTCCAAGTTGGTTTCTCAATTTGAGCAACTTCAATAGCAGAAATATCTTCTAAATTTCCTTCTACTTTCTGATTAGATATATAGCTGCCACTTTCAAGTGAAAAAGTATTATTTTCTTTATCAAAAACACATTTAGAAACTTTTTCATAAAATATAAGTATCCATAACCCCGGTAATGTAAAAAAAAGCCGAAACGGAATAGCTTCTAAATGATTAAAAAAATCATATCCATTCCAACGACTCATATTATCTGGTTCTAAAAATAAAGGCAAATAGAAAGGTGATGTCGATAATACAATCAGAGACATCCCAATACTACGATATGGGATTGAAGCATCTGCCTCTAATATCAGTTTATTCAAGTCTGACTGATTCAATTTTAGTCTCTTAAAGCGAGGAATAATTATATTTAGGAAATCTATTAATGATTGACTAAACTTATTTTTAGAAAAACTCATATAGTTTTTTAATTAAACTTATATTTATTAATTGTTCCCTTATTTTCTATTTTTATAACACCTAATATGTTTACAAAATTCATCAAACTTTCAATTACTTTCTTTTTATCAACAAGCAAAACTAAATAATTTTCAGCTATAACTGACTAGTTAAAAGTTTTATAATAATCGGTTATATAAATATGCTTGCTAGAGTTTGGAGTGCATCAATTGTCGGTATCGATGCGATTAAGGTCGGTGTGGAAGTCGATGTATCGGGGGGTTTACCGGCGATTGTGATGTTGGGTCTTCCCGATAGTGCGGTTCAAGAATCAAAGGAGCGGGTAAAAGCAACTTTGAAAAATGCGGGTTTTGCTTTCCCGATGCGTAAGATTGTTATCAACTTGACTCCTGCGGATTTGCGTAAGGAAGGTCCTTGTTTCGATTTACCTATCAGTGTGGGTATTTTGGCAGCTTCTGACCAAGTGAATCCAGATTTACTAGGTGATTATTTATTCCTCGGAGAAGTTTCTTTAGATGGTAGTTTGCGTCCGGTGGCTGGTGTGTTACCTATCGCTGCTGCGGCGCAAAATATGGGAATTACGGCTTTGGTGGTACCTGCTGATAATGCTCAGGAAGCAGCGGTAGTTAAAGGATTGCAGGTTTATGGTTTTGAAAATATTACTCAGGTCGCTGATTTTCTAAATAATCCTACAGCTTATAAACCCGTACAGCTTGATGAAGCTGTAGAAAATGCATCTGATGAGCCGATATTTACTCATAATTTAGATTTAAAAGATGTTAAGGGACAAGCCCACGCACGACGTGCTTTGGAAATAGCCGCAGCAGGAGGTCATAACCTGATATTCGTGGGTCCTCCTGGAAGCGGTAAAACTATGCTTGCAAGGCGTTTACCTCATATTTTACCTCCTTTGGGTTTCGATGAATCTTTGGAAGTTACTCGCATCTATTCCGTTGCTGGATTATTGAAAAATCGGGGTACATTAATTCGCGATCGCCCTTTTAGAAGTCCCCACCATTCTGCTTCTGGACCGTCTTTGGTGGGTGGTGGAAGTTATCCCCGTCCTGGTGAAATTTCTTTGTCCCATCGAGGTGTACTTTTCCTCGATGAGTTAACGGAATTCAAAAGAGATGTCTTGGAATTTCTGCGTCAACCTTTGGAAGATGGTCAAGTAACTATTTCTCGTACCAAACAATCAGTAATGTTCCCCGCACAATTTACCTTGGTAGCGAGTACTAATCCCTGTCCTTGCGGTTTTTATGGGGATACCGTCGAGCAGTGTACCTGTTCCCCTAATAAAAGAGAACAATATTGGGGAAAACTATCGGGACCTTTGATGGATAGAATTGATTTACAAGTTGCTGTGAATCGTTTGAAACCCGAAGAAATTACCCAGCAACCTAGTGGAGAATCATCGGAAACCGTTAGAGAAAGAGTTTTAATTGCGCGAGAGCGAGCATCTAAGCGATTTGCAAATGAAAAGATTATTCGGTGTAATGCTCAAATGCAAAGTCGTCATCTCCAGAAATGGTGCAAACTAGATGATGCATCGCGTAATTTATTAGAAATGGCTATCCGAAAATTAAGTTTATCAGCAAGAGCCAGCGACCGGATTCTCAAAGTAGCGCGAACTATTGCAGATTTAGCTGGAGACGAAGATTTGCAGCCCCATCATGTTGCGGAAGCGGTTCAGTATCGGACTATTGATAGAATGCAATAATGGGAATTGGGCATTGGGGATTGGGCATTGAGAATGGAAAATAGTTCAAAGGCACAATCTTTGTAGAGACGTAGCAGTGCTACGTCTCCAGCAATGTGAAATTATTCAGTTACAGCATCTGACTTCTCAAATAGTTCACGCGATAGATGATGTACGAGGCTGGAAGAAACATAGAATAATGTGAATCCAATCAAAGGATGAAGCACCTCAAAGTGTAGAGGGGTATGTAAATGAATGCTACAAAACTGGATTCCAAGCAATACGGGGAGACTAGCGGTAAGCCCTCGAATTTTGCCTGAGAATGGAGCAATAAAAGACTCTGCCAACAATATCAGCGACAGTCCACTATAGCTCCGCACAAGCCACACATGGATATTCCACCAAGCAGGATTGGTGAAGTAGGCAACACCAACCGTTAATATCTGAGCAACTAAGCAGAGGTTAAAGATGATTGAAGTCGTGTAAAAACCAAGCTTTATCCAGTTTGTGGCTGCAATATCACGACTTGTTTCTAGATTTATGGTCATATTAAACTACTATATCGAACTACTTACTTAGCTTCTAAATTCAAGGCTCTAGCAGCGTATAACATTGCTTTGTTAACTAATTCTTCGCCTGCTTTTTCTGGTGAACCGACATCAAAGGGTGGGGCTGGGTCGTATTCCATCAATAGTTGAACAATTTTGGCAGTTTCTTCACCATAAAGTACTTTGGCGACCTGTAAACCAAAATCAATTCCTGCGGTAACACCACCACCACTCATACGATTACGGTCGATGACCACTCGTTCAGTGCTAACTTGAACTCCTGCTGCTGCCAGTTGTTCGCGAGCCATCCAATGAGTCGCAGAACGATACCCTTGCAGTAGTCCTGCTTTTGCTAGAAACTCAGATCCTCCACAAACAGAGGTGACAAATTTTGCCATTCTACCCTGACGATGTAAAAATGCCAGAATTTCTGGGTCGTCTACCACTGCTTTTTGTTCTAACCCACCACCAATACAAATGATGTCTAAAGAGGGACAATTATCAAAAGTCGTATCTGGGATAATTCTCATCCCATCATCGGTTTGAATCGGGTCTAGCGTTTTCCAGATACGGTAGATTTGGACATTGGGCAAAGAATTAAAGACGGTTTGCGGCCCAATCATATCGAGTGCTGTCATACCAGGGTAAAAAACCAACCCAATCGCATGCTGTTGTAAGTTACTCATCAATTAAATCTTCCAGTGCGGCTTGTAACGAAATCAATTTCCATACTAGGAATTATGACCTGCCCAGTCTAGTCCTCTTTCGTGTACTCTTTTCACCACCATGACAATTTCCTGCTTAGGTTTTATTTGCACAAATTCATCATATTTAAACTACATACATCAGATGAAGACAGCTACTCCCTACTTATTTTTAAGCATAATTAATTAAATATTGTCGCTGAACTACAGATGACGTAAAAAACGGTGAGACGTAGCAACGCTACGTCTCTATAACTATGCGAACAATACAAATATTTACTAACTATTAAGCAAATACAATGCTCTGACTCACATCTAAACCAGTAACACCGTTAATCATCGCTAAAGTATTTCCATCAAAAGCAATTTTCGTATCACCTTCCATTTCAGTTAATTCCAAAGTGCTGGAACTAATTCCTAAACTTTCACTACCTAAAATACCAATTACATCGGTACCAGCTTCAAAATCAACGATAGTATTTGCAGTTTCAGGAATTTCTCCGCTAACAATCCAAAACTGGTCTGCACCTTCACCACCGGAAATAGTATTACCACCACCAGATGCGAAGAATTTATCATCTCCTTCACCACCGAGAGCGCGATTTTGACTGTTAAGGTAAACTACATCATCACCGCTACCAGCATCAACTCTGTTATTATTTCCACCAAAAGCTAAATCTATTTCATCGTTACCAGCACCAGCGAAAACAGAGCTACCTTGTCCGCTAAATCCATCGATACCGGGAATTAGTATATCTCTTTCCGGAGTTCCAGAAACTAGATTTATTTCTGAATTGGGTTCTGTTTGATTCGATGCTGCTTCTTCAGGTGTCATACCAAATAAAGTCTCGTACATAATATCGTAAATTCCGGTATTATCTACGGTGGAAGCTAATTTATCTGCATTCAGCCCATAGGTTTTAGCAACAATACTACCAGGAACATCGGGAGTTCCGACCCAACCAATACCGAAGTCACCCATCTCCCCATCGAGACTATCTTTTGCTGAAAATGGTACCCAAGGATTTTCTTCAGAAGCTGTACTTCCATCAACACCATCGAGGTAATTAACGTCGTCTCTTTCAGTGGTCGGGTTAACTGTGATAAAAGGAACTTCGGGCTGAGATGATAATTCTGGATTATCCTCATCAAAATTGCCTTCCGGACGGTCGTAAGGTTTATATTGAAAAACTTCTAAACCGCCTCCATCGCTGTCTGCGGCTGTAACTAAAAGCGTATTGGGGTCTTGATTGTCGATGTAGTCTATGGCTGACCCAATCGCTGCATCCGCACGACTCATGGCTTCAATTGTACCGACAGCATTGTTGTTATTACTGAAGTTGTCTGTACCTTCTTCCTCAACTACAGCAAAAAAACCATCGGGGTCATCTTCAATTATTTTCAAAGATGCATCAAGCATTTCTGCTACGGTGGGGGCTGTTTCAACGTATAAGGGTAATGGTGTATCGGTATTTAGACCAAGTTCTTCTTCTGTCTGGTCGTCAAAAGTGTCGTCAGCAGCAAAGACACCAAGCAGCTTTTCGGGGGGAGTATCGCTATTAACAGCCTGATTCATTTGGTCTTCAGTATAAACTACCGTATAACCCAAAGATTCAGCGAGTTCAATTAAATTGATGCTGGGACGACGTTCGGGACGGGTTTCGGAAGCGTCTATTTCTGGGGTGACGTGGAAGCCAGTGGTTCCGATGGGTAGCATATATAACTCACCTCCACCCATAATCACATCGGTTCCCGAACGGATTACCTGTTCGATGATTTCGGCAGCTTTATCGCGAGCGCGAATGTCGTCACCATCCCGGTTTGTGGTAGCCGCAGCAAAAGCAGCGGTTCCGGGTTCTCCTAAATCTCCAGATTGAATTAAAGCGGTTGATTTCCCTGCTGCAATCGCTTCTTCGAGGATAGTAAAACCTGTTTTTCCGGAAGCAGGAGTTATCTGATTATTATCTTTATCTAAACCAAAGGATTCGTTAAATACCTTGACTCCGTTAGCGTGAGTAACCGCACCTCCGTTGGAAGTACCCGTCAACTGGTCTTCCATATGTCCCAGGTATACTCCAGCGTTGGACATTTTATCCCAGTTGATTCGACCATCGGGACCTGCTTCGATATTTCGCAGTGCCATAAAGTGGGAAGGACTGGTACCGTCAGGATGGATAAAGATGACGTTCCCGGTATCTTTTGTAGCTTCCGGTGCTGGTGTTGGTGCGGGAATGCGGGATTCAAGTTCGGTATCAAATAAGGTTTCATACATCAACTCATATATCCCAGTATTGTCTACTGTGGAGGGGAGTTTATCTGCATTCAAACCTGAAGCTTTAGAAACAATTGCACCAGGAAAATCAGGAGTTCCTACCCAGCCTATACCGAAGTTAAATACATCACCATTAGTATCGGGTGCGGCTGCAAACGGTAAAGTATTTGCACCATCTACACCATCAAGGGGAACCGGACGGGGTTCGGTGGTAGGGTTAGCATTAATTGTTCCTACGGGTTCTTCGGGGTCGCGGGGGTCGCGTACTTCTAAGCCACCAGCATCGCTATCAGCAGCAGTTATTAGTAAAGTATTAGAATATTTATCGACAAAGTTAAGAGCTTCTCCAATCGCTGCATCACCTCGAATCATGGCTTCGAGGGTTCCTGAAGCATTGTTATTGTTACTCAACAGTTTTCCTTTCCTTCTTCTTCGACAATCGCTATGGAACCGTTGTCGAAATTAGGATGTTTCTCCATTAACTGTTGAGTAACTTCAAGCATCTCAGCAATTGTAGGAGCAGTTTCGAGATATAAAGGTAGTCCCCGCTCTTGTAATACCTCTTCGGGACGGTCGTTAAATGTATGAATCGGAGCAAACACACCCAAAACTTTAGTCGGTGGTTCTGGGTATTTTGCTGGGTCTAGTAAATCGTTGAGTTGTTCTTCGGTATAAACTACCGTGTAACCATTATTCTCTGCTAATTCAATTAAATTCTCCGAAGGACGCTGTAAGCGAGAACCAAGCTCGTCGAGTTCTTCAGCAGTACCGTGAAAACCGTCGGTACCTTCGGGTAAAAGAGCAGCTTCACCACCACCGAGAATAAAATCAACTCCAGATTCAATTACTTGCTTTGTAATATCACCAGTTCTTCCACGAGGAGGGATGCGATTTCCCTCTTCATCAACCGTCTCACCAACCTGAGCGACAAATGCAGCAGTACCTGGTTCGTAAATCGCTCCAGACTGTACCAAAGCTGTGACTTTACCAGCATCTACCGCTTCTTGAACGATGGTTTTACCAACATTACCAGAGAGCGGAGTAATCTCAGAACCATCTTCTTCTAACCCGAAAGATTCTGCATAAACCTTTGCTCCGGTTGCGTGGGTAACTGCACCACCATTGGAAGTTCCTCCAAGCTGGTCTTCCATATGACCCAGGTACACACCAGCATTTTCTAATTTGTCCCAGTTCAATCTACCGTCGGGACCTTCTTGAACAAACCTAGCAATTGCGTAATGAGATGGGCTGGTTCCATCTGGGTGAACGAAAATAACGTGATTACCTTTAGTACCGTTAGCCATCTTTATTGTTAAATGTCTATTAGTTTTTACTTAATTTGTAAAGCAAGAAATATTACTCTGTTCAATCATGCTTGTAATTACAAAGATATATAGAAACTGTTTTTAGGTGCTTATTATTGAGTTAAATATAAGTTAAATTTGAGTAAATATTATATTTTTACTTATTATAAAACATGCCATTTAACTTCTTACTTTTGGAATATTTTTTTAGTGTTTATGAAATATTTTTTTAATGGATAGAAAAAGAAAACAACATAGACTTTATTAGCAGTTAGTGGTTTGATATCAATCTATAGAAGGTTGTCTTATAGTTAAATATTGGTAATATTCTTAATTTAAGAACAAATAAAATTGCTATAATCCAATAATCTTCTATACTAATAAACTTTCTTAGATTGATTGTATAAATTATTATTTATTTGATTGTAAATATTAAGCTAGGTTAATTAATAATTTATGAATAGAAGGTAGGGTTAAGTCCATCTATTTGTATGATAAGTCAATTGAATATTATTAGATATTTCTGATGTATTTATATAAAATGAAAACTAACGTAGAGACGTAGCAGTGCTACGTCTCCATAACTAAGTGGACATAATCAATACCAGAAAAAATTAACCAAACGTAAAGTCTTTGCTCATATCCAAACCTATTACATCGTTAATTACCGCTAAAGTATTTCCGTCAAAAGCAACTTTTGTACTACTGTCGATTTCGTTTAATTCTAAAGTACTTGCATCAATTCCCAAACTTGCACTATCCAGAATACCAATTACATCGGTACCGATTTCAAAATCAACAATGGTATTTGCAACTTCGGGAATTTCTTCGCTAACAATCCAGAATTGGTCTGAACCTGCACCACCAGATATGATATTATTCCCACCGGATGCAAAAAACTTATCGTTCCCTTTACCACCAAGTAAGCGGTTTTGATTGCCGAGATAAACTATATCATCACCGCTTCCAGCATCAACCCGGTTATTGCTTCCACCAAAAGCTAAATCAATCTCATCGTCACCAGAACCAGCAAATAGGATATTATTATTACCCTTGAAGTTGTTTCCGGCAACAAATAAATCTTCACCAGAACTTCCCGTAACTAGTTTAGATTCTTCGGGTTTCATCGCGCTTCTACCCAAACGAGAATCTAAATCTAATGATTTATCTAACTCTAGAAGGATGATTTCATTATTATCGATACCCTCATCGCGTCCGGTAGAAAAGGGATAGTTATTATCGTTAGCGACTAAAATCGTCTTTTCGTCGATAACTAAAACATCCTCGATAGTGACGAAGGGAAAATCAAATTTGGTTTCACCATCCTTGTTGAGGTCGTTGGGGTCTTGGATATTCAATAAATCAACAACTTCTGATTTTTCTACATAGCCGTTTTCATCTATCTTAGAAATATCAACCTTGAAAATCTTCTTGAATTCTGCCTCATCCCCTTGTTTCCCATCGCGTTCTATAACTAAAAATTCTGCATCGTTGATGGGAGTAAAGTCACCAATTGCATGACCGGGAACCGAAGTTTGATAGAAACCAACTAAAGCAGTATACTTGCTGGTTGTCGCATCAAATTTATAAATTCGTAAAGCATCTTCGGGGTCTCCTTCCACAGCACCTTCTAATAAAGGATATAAGGTTTTGCGGTCTGGACTAAAAGCCATTCCTTCAAAACCGCGAGATGAAGGGAGATTGGAAGCAACTATTTTTTGATTAACCGCAATTCTTCCGGTTTCGGGAAAATCGGTGAAAAAACCATCAACACCTAACTCAATAAACTGTTCAAATTCACCTTCAGGAGTTTGTACGGTACCGTCGGGGTTTAAAGTTAGATAGCGTTCCTCATTTCGTAGAGTGTAGGGATGAATTTGCATCCCTGCTTCATGACTCCATTCGACATAGGGACGAACTTCTCCCGTAAGTTGAGTCGTGATTTCAGCATTTCCATTACCATCAGCATCGACGGGATTATCTATAGATTCCCTCAACACAAAACTGTTTTTCCAAGGTCCCACACCTTCAGCGTAGGTTTCACCGATATAATCAAAGACTTCTTTGGTGGCTAAATCTTGGTAAGTCGTATCGGGAATCCCATCACCAGTGACATCTTGACCAAAATCCGGAACTACACTAACAAAGTCACCGTAAATAGCTTTTGCATCAGTTTTCTTAAAATCGGGATTGCTAAAATTCGCGACAATATCGTAAGGTACCGAAAAACCACCACCTTTTTCATTGATAAACTCGTCTTCGACATCACCGAAAAGCTGTACCAAAGGTAAATCTAAACCAGCATCAGGAAGCAGATTATTTTGTAAATCTAAAAGATTCGCAACCTCAAAAGACTGAATAAAAATTCTGCTGGGGTCGGTAAAACCTGTTGATTGCAAAGTTGAAATTAACGGTTCTTCTAAAGATAAACCTTGATTGTCAAAGAAAGTAGGGTGTTTTGTCTCTGGATATATTCCAACTTTTTCCCCGATTTCCGCTTCTACTTGTTGTACCAGTTCGATAACTTCTTGAAAAGTCGGAATTTCAAACTCACCATTAAAAGACTGGTCGCGAAAATCGCGAGGTTGAACTGCTCTTAACTGCTTGATTTCTTCTAAAGTAAAATCCTCAGCAAAATAAGCTGTAACTTCTTCTCCATCAAGATTTTTTGTAGATTTACGCTCCTCTCCAAATACCTCAGCGACATTAGTAGTGTCATCTAAAATCGGTTCGTGACGAGCAATTAATACACCATCCTTAGTAATTACTAAATCCGGTTCGATAAAATTAGCACCTTGAGTAATAGCAAGACGATAAGCTTCCAGAGTATGTTCGGGTAATTCTCCGCTAGCACCACGGTGGGCTATAACTAAGGGTGGTTTTCCATCAAGAGTATTGAAAAGTACTTCGGGATTTTGGGGAGAACGAACTACGGGTTCCTCTCTACCTGCTAAATTCGGAGTAGCAATCGGTGCTTTAATCAATTTCCCCGTCGAATCGAAGTGAAGTAAAAATGGCCCAAATTCATCCCCTATCCAAATCGAACCGTCGTCAGCAATTACAAAAGATTCAATATCAAAATCAGCACCAGTCAACAAGCGTTTTTCGCTATTTTGATTAACAATATCGAAAGGAATCAAATTATCGGGGTCGGAAAGTTGAATAAACTGCTCAACCTCAATAGTTCCATTCCCTTTGTTAGCTTTTTTGAAATCGGGATTTATCTGATAAATCCGCAATAGATAATCAGCACTATTATCTTTACTTCCAAAACCGTTATCAGACAAAAACCAGAAGGAATCATTATTTCCAGGAGCAAACTGAACCCCACTAAAACCTTGTACTGGCTGTCCTGGGAAGGGTCCGGTGCGTCCATTTGCAGAAATGTTAGCACCTGCTGGGAAACCCTCTGCAAAAGTATCGGCTGGTAACGATGCGAATCCGGTTAATTTTACATCAGCCATCGAATTATATTTCCTTTTTATTAATTTTTATTGTCAATCTAAAATAAGTTGACTATTCAAATTAAATCGCGCCAACTTCATAAGAGTAAAGCAGCAGAAAATGCGTCAAACAAAGTGAATCTTTATGCTGAAACAGTATTACTACTAATATCAGGTTATAAATGAAAGTTTAATGTCGTGTTAATTTGTGATGAAGCTTACATTAATTAAATAAAAAAATATTTTTCAAAAAATAATTACATATGGTGTGACTTTTCTAAGAAAAAACGAGATATATAATGAAAGTTTTGTGATAATAAATTAAATTATAATATTAATATTGTAATAATTAGACCTATATAGAATGATATTTATAATCTATTTGATAGATTGATAATCAAGCAAAAGATAGCCGTGTAAAAATAATTATAGTTATTTTGAATATTATTGTAATTAAAATAAATAAACTAAAATTTTTGAAGTAAATTGTTAAAGTAAATATCTATTATTTTTATCATCCAATATTTAACAAATGTAGAGACGTAGCAGTGCTACGTCTCCATAACTGTGGTAACAATACAACTATCTAACAAATATTAAGCAAATAAAACATTGCTACTGATATTCAAACCAATCACACTATTAAGGATAGCCAGAGTTTGACCGTTGAAATTAATTTCAGTGTTTCCATTAACTTCATTTAATTCTAAGGTTGATACATCAATTCCCAAGCTCGAATTACCTAAAATACCAATCACATCAGAACCAACTTCAAAATCAATAATGGTATTTAGAGATTCCGGAATCTGTCCATTAACAATCCAAAATTGGTCTGAACCAGTACCACCTAAAACTCTATCTTTCTTACCTATGTAGATAACATCATCACCGCTACCAGCATCGACGCGATTTTTACTTCCACCAAGTAAATCAATCTCATCATTACCAGCACCTGTAAAAATAGTATTACCAACACCATCGAAATCAATTCCGGTAATTGATAAATCATCTCCTGAAGTTCCAGAAACCAGATTAGATTTTGGTTCAGATAAATCATCAACGATTTTGACAAAAAAGTTGTTAACTTCCGAATCTATTTTATAACCTTCAACATTAGTTAGTTGAACATTGAGAATTTCTTCGTCGGTGTCATTATCAACAACTGGAAGGACAACCACAATTGCTTCTGTAGCACCTTCTGTTAAGTAGATGGACAAAAATATTTGTGTCATTCATTGCGAGCGATAGCGTTAGCGCAGCGTGTCCGTTAGGACATAGCAATCGCAACACTCTGAGATGATCCGCAGCTTCGCTGAATGCTTCGTTTCACTCCGTTCCACTCGCAATGACAAATATACAATTAATTTTGTCTAAGTACTTATGGTTACGATTCCACCTGTTCCATCAGGTGTAAATGTTAAACTATCGAGATTCTGACTAGCATCAAAGTCTACTGTTAAATCTTCTCCAACAACAGCAGTATCTTTGTCTGTAAATATATAAGGATTTTAGATAATAAATAAATACTGAAAAACGCTATTGATGTAAAAGTACAAAAAGATAATATTAAAAGTTAAAATTCATATCGTTTCATTTTCCAAGAAGCAACAAACAAGAATATTGTTATTAATAAAAACGTAGTTAAGATTGCAGTTATAGCCAAGGTTGGGAAGTTACCGGTAGCAGTTTCCACAGCATAACGCTGCAATGCTGCATAACTGTAAGGTTCAATTTTTCTCAAATATTGATTGACATTTAAACTTCCTCCAGAAATGTAAACGATAAAAGCTGCTGCACTGACAAAACTTATCTTTTGAAAAAACGTTCCTAACATTAAAGTTAATGCCAAAATGAATAGCAAAAATAAATAAATCATCATCAAACCAACGATGAAAGATAATAACAAATTAAAGCTTATTCCCAACGTTAAAGCTATAATAGCTACTAAAAATGCAGGAATACCTAACATCATCACCGCAATATATACAGCATAAGCAGCAAATTTTGCTAAAATAAAAGCCGAACCAGACAAAGGTTTAGAAAAAATCCATAATAAAGTTTGGGTTAATTTTTCCTCAACTATTGCACCTTGACTGATTACAATAGTTCCAATAGACATTGGTGCAGTACCCAACCATAAAAATAAAGATATAACCCCAATACCTTTATCAAGGGATGGTGTAGAGTCACCACCAAGGACCAAAGAAATTGTAGGAATTGCTGATATGGATATCCACGTAACTAATGAAGGTATCCAACGTTTATTTGAAAACCTTCGGAAAAGTTCTTTTCTAAATATTGGATAAAAACCACGTAGCCAATTTTTTCCGGAACTCTTAATCAGCATTTCTGGTTTCTCCTTCTACCAAATCTACAAAAATATCTTCTAATTCGTAAGATGTTCTACCAAATTCAGTGACAACGACTTCGCTATCAGTCATTACCAAACGTAAAAGTTCGTTTTCCGCTGTACTAGGATTAGTAACGTTAACGTATAACTTACTCGTTCTACTATTATTGATATCGGGAAATCCTGGTTCTATACTAATAGCTTCAATCCAAGATATATTTTTTAAATTATCTTTTACATTCTGCCCATCACCGCGAATTGTAATATGAAACTGACTTTGATTTCCTGCTAATAATTTCTGAATATTTCCTTGAGCAACTAATTTACCTTGATTGAGAATTACCACCATATCGCTGACTCTTTGTACGTCATCGAGAATATGAGTTGAATAAAAAACGGTGCTTCTTCCGCGAAAATTCTCGATGATTTGTAACATATCTCGTCTTCCTAACGGGTCTAAAGCTGAAGCTGGTTCGTCAAGAATAATTAATTCTGGGTCGTTTATAGCAGCTTGAGCGATACCAAGACGTTGACGTTCACCTCCAGAAAAACCTTTAACCGGACGGTCTGCTTTTCCATCTAAACCTACAGTATAGATAATTTCTTTAATTCGATTTTCAATTTTGCTTTTGGAACCTTTGAAAAAAAACGAAGCAACAAAACGTAGGGTTTCACGAGCGGTAAAATATCCATAGAAATGCGGTTCTTGAGCTAAAAAACCAACTCTTTCTCGAATTCTGACGCTATCTTTGATAATACTGTCACCGAGAACAACACCGTCTCCGCTAGTCGGTTTTACAAGTCCTAGTAATAGTTTGATTGTAGTACTTTTACCCGCTCCGTTAGGACCAAGAAAGCCACAAATAGAACCACGAGGTACAGCTAGATTGAGGTTTTCAACAACTGATTTTCTACGGTAGTTTTTTGTTAAATTTCTTGTAGAAATAATTAAATCTGATTCTGTCATAGGGAATAAAGAATAGCGAGTAAGGAACAGAAACAACACTAAAGCTAAAACTTATTGATATATTATCAATTCGCAAAATTATTTTCACCCTGATATTTCTGATTTCGGCAGCCAATTGTCAGCCATACTATTAACAATTCCTGATAGCTGTTTATTCTTTTCTTCTAAAAATTTATCAATGGTATATTCACTATTCAAGCTTGGATTATCTTTGAGAATAGCAGATAATTTAATCGAAAAATCAACTTCCCATTCTTGCAAACGAATTCTCTCTTGAGCGAACTTAGTAAATTTTTCTGTTGGTTTCAGTAGAGAATTCAAAATCGTGATGATTGTTAAGGTTAATCCTAATAGCCAAAAATATTTTAAGCCAAAGTCAGCAATCGCTGTTAAAATCGCCGATAGTATGGGAATCATAATATTAAGTATTTGACTCAAAAATTCATAGTTACGATGGGCTTTTTGAGCGTAATAACGATGAAACAAATATCTTTTAAGAATACTAATTGCCAATTCTTTGATTGATAAATCTTCAATTTGTTGTAAATTTATATCAATGTGTTGAGGAATTTTATAATTAAGCTGAAAATCTAAAGATAACTTTTCAGGACTAGTTTGTGTTTTAATACTATCGCTCATAACATAATTTACATCCATATATTACTACAAATAATGATTTTACTTTAATTAAGCTTTGATTGAAATTTGTTATTAACATTACATTTGATAAAATATTCTTCCCTTAGATAAATAGATTTCTTACTCTAGATACTGGTATTTTGTATTTTGACGGAGGGATGATGTAAAAACATAGCTCCAGTAATTAATTAACCTATTTAAACCAATCTCACTTCAATTTATGACAGTTCACGAAAATCCAGAAGCATTTATTCCTTACCGTCGCCGCGATATTATTAAGCTTTGCTTGGATGATGGACAGTTGAGTGCTGCTGAAGCTCGACAGTTCAAAGATTTTTGCGAAATTTTATCGTCATACTATCACTTTCGCTTCCACAAAACGCTCGAAGCAATCAAAGATAATTACGTACCTTTTAATCCGAATGCGGATGTTGAAGCTTTAGTTCCACCTAGCTTTGAACAATACGATGAAATGGAATCGGAAGTGGTTAATGGATTTGAGCATATTTTAGAAAGAGCTAATTATATAAAGTTACCTGAATATGCTGTTAAACAAGCATTAGGTCAAACGTCTTTAATAGATTTGAAAACTGAAGTTGATTTTGATGATTTTGATAGGTTTGTCTGTTATTATCGAGGCGATTCTTATAAAACTATTACTCAAAAAAAGTTTTTATTTTGGAAGCAGGAAAAAAGAATTGATATTTACGAAAGAATTGTTTTACTAATTAAGTTCAAGGAAGCTGATTATTTCGGTGCTGGAAAGGAGAAAGCAAAAGACCTTAAATTTACTCCTGGTAAAATGTATGTTTATTTTTATAAAAATATCCCGAAATTAGATATTGATTTGTTATTTCCTAATGTCACTACTAGCATGACTTGGAAAGATAGATTGTTATTCGGAGTTCCCGCGATTGGTGCTGCAATTCCTTTGATTTTAAAAGCATTACCAAATATATTGTTATTAGTAGCAGCAATTTTACTAGCGTTGAATGCAGAACCTTTAGTAGAAGAGTTAGAGGTTGAACAATATCAAGCTAGAAATATAATGCCTGTTTTAGTGGCAACTTTATCTTTAGGAATGGCTTTGGGTGGATTCGCTTTTAAGCAATATAGTAATTATAAAAGTAAGCGAATAAAATTTCAAAAAGATATTACGGAAACTCTTTTCTTTAAAAATTTAGGGAATAATGATAGCGTTTTTCAAACGTTTATTGATTTAGCAGAAGAGGAAGAATGTAAAGAAATTATTCTTGTATACTATCATTTACTCACTAGCAAGAATAAACTTACTCCAGAAGAATTAGATGCTCGTATCGAAACTTGGATGCAGAAAAAGCTAGGTACTACAATTAACTTTGATATTAACGGACCTTTAGATAACTTGGCAAATATCTTTGGTAAAGTAATTACCAATGGTTTGTCTGAGGAGGATTTACCAGAAATTCCCTTATTGAGCTATGACAAAGAAGGATTCTGCAACGTTCTTTCTTTAAATGACGGGAAAAAAGTTATTGATTATGTCTGGGATAATGCTTTCAATTACAACGGGATAGCTTTGTGAGGTTAAATCTGTATTGCATCCAAACGAAAACCGCTATATCACCTGAAGTTTTAATTATCACATACATTTTATTATCTTATAGATATATGCACGTAAACTTAAAATGAGAATTATAAGCTGTGTGTAGTTGTCAGTATAAACTCTGAACTCATTTAGTTACAGTATAGGCTATATGTAGTATGTTATATCGCATCTACTACGTAACGGTGGACTTATTTCTCTATTATCTTGATTTTTGCTCTATAAAAAACTGCTGGCTGATGGTACAGATGTTTTTCATTACACCAGAGTTAGGAGAGCATTTTAGTTTCGGATTTCTTGCTACCTGGCTATTAGGTACTACGACAATAATTACTACATTTTTATTTTTTAGAAATAAATTATTGTCAGCAAAGCAGAAATTAGATAAGGAGACAGTTGGTCGAGAACAAGCCGAAGAAGTGCTTCTTTTGAGTCAAAAACGTTTAAAATTACTTAATACTATTTTAACTGGCGTTCCTTTAGGAATGTCTGTAGAGCAAATAATAAAAAACACTCTTAAAGAGCTTAATAGGCATTTTCCGAACTTAAAAGTTGGTTTTTCTAATATCGATGACAATGGTATTTTAACCATTGATTATTCGATAGAAGTATCTGGTACGCCTAGTTTAGAAGGTTTCGTTGCTGATTTAACCGCTACTCCCGATTATTTTTTTACTTTAGCTAACGGTCAAAAATTTATTGTTGAAGATGTTGCTAAAAACCAATGTTTGGTATCTTTAGCATCTGATATTCTAAAAGTTGGTAATCAAGCTATTTTAGAAATACCGTTGCGAGATTCTAGTGGTTTAGTTGGTGTACTCGGCTTTTACGATTCCCAACCTCGAAACTGGAGCGAGTATGAAATTAATACGATTACTGAAGTTGCTAATTATCTAATTGTCGCAATTCGAGATATTCAAAGCCAAGAAGAGAATAAACGAATCCAGGTAGAACTTAGAGAAAGTGAAGCATTTTTGCGAACGCTTTATGAGGTAGCTGTAGCTCGTAATTTCGATTTTGAGCAACGGATTCAATATTTATTAGCAATGGGGTGTCAAACATTTAGTGTAGAGTTTGGTATTTTGGCACGAGTCAAGGATAATCGCTATCAAGTAACTGTAGCCCAGACTCCAGACGATTCACTGTATGTTGGGGACAGCATCAAACTGGAGCAAACTTTATCCTGTGAAGTACTCGATAATGACGAACCCTTGGTGATTGCACATAGTAAAAATTCTCCTTGGTGCAATCACCCCGGCTATTTAAAGTTTGGTATGGAATCTTACATGGGAGCAAGAGTATTAGTTGCGGGTCAGGTTCATAGTACTCTTTCGTTTTCCAGTCGGAAACCACGACAGCAGAGGTTTCAAAATACCTATAGAGAACTGTTAAAATTAATGGCTCAATGGGTTGGTAGTCAAATCGAGCGAGAACAAGCAGAACAAGCTCTGAAACAGCAGTATAATCGTGCTTTGTTACTCAAGCAAATTACAAATGAAGTTCGTCGGAGTTTAGATACAAAACAAATTTTTGAAACTACTGCGATTCAAATTGCTAACGTTTTTAAAGTCAATCGCTGTTTAATTCATAAATATATACCGGGTTCGGTAACAAAAATTCCCACCGTAGTCGAATATTTAGAACCCGGTTACCCATCAATGCGATATTATCAAATACCAATCGGAGGTAATCTCCACGCTGAGAAAATGTTATCTCAAGATAGTGCGATCGCAACTCCGAATGTCTCTACTGAAGCGTTGTTGGAGTCGCAGCTAGATATTTGCAAAAAAATGCAAATCAAGTCGATATTAGCAATTCGTACTTCCTATCAAGGTGAGTCGAATGGAAGTATAGGTTTGCATCAGTGTAATTATTATCGTCAGTGGACAAGAGATGAAATTGAGCTATTAGAATCTGTAGCAGCACAGGTGGGAATTGCTCTTGCTCAAGCTCATCTTTTACAACAAGAAACTCAACAAAAACAAGAGCTTACTGTCAAAAATAGCGAGTTAGAACAAGCTAAACTAGATGCTGAAGCAGCGAATCGCGCCAAAAGCGAGTTTTTAGCGATGATGAGTCATGAAATCCGTACTCCCATGAATGCAGTGATTGGTATGAGCGGATTATTGCTGGATATGGATTTAACTCCCCGACAGTTGGATTTTGTAGAAACTATCCGCAGCAGTAGCGATACGTTACTAGCGATTATTAACGATATTTTAGATTTTTCTAAGATTGAATCTGGTAAATTAGACTTAGAAAAAATTCCGTTTAATTTGCGTAATTGTGTTGAGGAATCCTTAGATTTATTAACTTCTCAAGCTGCTGATAAACACTTGAATTTAGCATATATAATCGACTCTCAAACTCCAACTTCAATTGTCGGAGATGTAACGCGAGTCCGACAAATTTTAGTTAATTTACTCAGTAATGCAGTTAAATTCACCGAAGCTGGGGAAGTAGTTATTTCGGTAACAGCAAAACAGTTAACTAATAAGTTATCTAATATTTCAATTAGTGATGCATCAAATTATAATTCTCAAAACAACTATCAAAATAACTATCAGATTCAATTTGCTGTGAGAGATACGGGGATTGGCATTCCTCAGCAGAAAATAAACCGATTATTTAACCCATTTACCCAGGTTGATGCTTCGATGACCAGACAATATGGTGGTACTGGACTGGGTTTAGCCATCAGTAAGCGGTTAAGCGAAATCATGGATGGTTCCATGTGGGTAGAAAGTACCGTAGGTGAAGGTTCTACATTTTATTTCACGATTGCAGCCGAATCAACACCAAATTCCAAAGTCACAAATCTTGATGACATCCAAGCAAATATGGTTGGAAAAAGAATTTTGGTAGTAGATGATAACGCTACAAATCGCAGAATTTTGACTCTACAAATGCAAAAATGGGGAATTAATGTTCTCACTGCGGAATCGGGTTTACAAGCTTTAGAATTAATTCATTCAACAGAACAATTTGATATGGCAATTATAGACATGCGAATGCCACAAATGGATGGTTCAAGCTTGTCTTCACAAATTCATTCTTTACCTGGTTACGAACAGTTGCCAATAGTAATATTAAGTTCCGTTGATAGATTCACTCAACAGCAACTCGCAGCCAAGTCAGAATTTACTGCTTTACTAAACAAACCAATCAAACAATCTCAACTATACGATACCTGCGTTCGTATATTATGCGAACAGCAAATTTCTGTTTTACCTTCAACATCCCCGACATCCAAATTTGACTCACAATTAAGTGAAAAACTACCGTTACGGATTCTTTTAGTAGAAGATATGCCTTTAAATCAGAAAGTAGCCGTACACATGCTACAGAGATTGGGCTATCGTGCTGATATAGCCAATAACGGTTTAGAAGCGCTTGCAAGTTTGCATCGTCAAGATTACGACCTTGTTTTTATGGACATCCAAATGCCGGAAATGGACGGATTGCAAGCAACCCGCCATATCTGCAAAGAATGGGTACCACCCAAGCGTCCTTGGATTGTTGCCATGACAGCCAATGCAATGCAGGGTGACAGGGAAGAATGCTTGAATGCAGGGATGAACGACTACGTTAGTAAACCCGTGCGTATTGAAGCTTTAACTCAAGTTTTCCATAACTATAAGAATTTGCAGCATTCATCAGACCAAGACTCCGATTCGACTGCTGTTTTTAATCGAGAAAAATCGGAAATGAACCAACAACCAGTAATTGATACTCAGATACTGCAAGAATTAAAAGATATGGCTGGTGATGATGCGGATGAAATGATAGCAGAACTAATTGATAGCTATCTTGAAGATGCAGCACCGAAGCTACAAGAAATTTACCAAGCTCTTGACAAACAAGATGCCGAAGAACTACGTAATTCTGCTCATGCTTTAAAGTCATTGAGCGTGACAATTGGTGCTGTATTGTTAGCTCAAGTATCCAGCCAACTCGAAGCTATAGGTCGTTCTGGAACAACATCCAATGCTTCTAATTTACTCAAAACACTTGATACAGAGTACCAGCGAGTAAAAACAGCATTGCAACAACACTACCCTACCAGGAGAACAACATGATTAATTCTGATTCGCAAAACAACCCACCTCAAATTCTTGTAGTCGATGACCAAAGAACGTTACGACTAGTGCTGCATAAAGCAATGGAGAAACAGGGGTATCAAATAGTAGAAGCTTGTAACGGGCAACATTGTTTAGATATCTGTGAGAAAATGACACCAGACATTATTTTGCTAGATGCTAGAATGCCCGGAATGGATGGTTTTACTTGCTGTAGCAAACTACAAACACTAATGGGTGATAATTGTCCACCTATTTTGATGATTACAGTTCTTGACGACCAAGAATCAGTTGAACGAGCATTACAAGTAGGAGCCAGCGATTACATTACAAAACCCATTGATTGGGACTTACTCGCACGTAGAGTCAATCGCTTATTAACATCTCGCTGGGCTGTACTAGAAACTCGTCGTAAAATCGAACGCGAATGTCGATTAACAGTCAGCTTAGAAACAGCAAATCGAGAATTACAAAGTCTCGCTTCCACAGATGCATTAACAAAAGTAGCCAGTCGCTCTTATTTTAATGAATACTTACAGCGCGAATGGAAAAGATTACAAAAGCACCAATTATCTATTTCTTTAATCATGTGTAGAATTGAATTTTTACAAATGGATTATCAAGGAAAAGACGAATATTTGTGTCATATTGCCGACACTATGCAAAAATGTAAAAGACGTTCTACCGATTTTATTGCTAGATACAGCGATGAAGAATTCGTCATTATTTTAGCAAACACTAGAGTTGAAGAAGCGAAAGAAGTAGTTGAATCAATTCAAAATTCTATAGAATCATTAAATATACATAACGAATTTTTAAAAATTAATTTTGGATTGACTAGCATGATTCCTTCTGCTGAATCTGAGCCATACAAGCTAGTTAAAAACGTAAAAGACGAGTTATTAATTAGCAGTGAACAATTAACAATTATCAATTAATAGATTGCACTTTGTATAACGGCTAAAATAAACTATAAATCTCTACAGACAAAATTGAAATTACCGTCACGCACTAAAATAAAATACTCGTAGGGTGAGTGACGGTTCCGATTAATTATAAATCCCTGCCGAAAAAATTGAAATTACCATCACTCACCAAACTGATAATAAAGCTGAGTAAATTAATAAGTAAGCGAACAAAAATATTTACCGTCATTGCGTTAGCGAAGCGTGTCCGATAGGACATACGAAGTGAAGCATTCAGCGAAGCTGCGGATCATCGCAGGGGCTGAGATGATCCGCAGCTTCGCTGAATGCTTCGTTTCACTATCTCCCTTCGGGAGACGCTACGAAGACCGTTCCACTCGCAATGACAATGTGTAGTTAATTTTGTTTAACTACTTATATTAATGATTAATAATTATTGATTTAATATTTTGGTGCGTGAGGGCAATATTTACTTACTAATTATGAAAATAAGAGTGATTCAAGCCCTCACACACCCTACAAATTAAAATTTAAATGATACTCAAGTACTAAAGCAATAATAAAAAAATAATTATGATTATTAGCTATTTTGTTGCATAAATTCTGAAGTGTTTGGTTTTTTCACAACGGTAGGGAGACGTAGCACTGCTACGTCTCTACATAGGTTTCATGTTTTTAACGAAATGTATGTAAACACAATATGTTAATTGATAACTGATAATTGTTTTATCCTAAATAAACAATATACATGCCGCCAAGATATAGAACAATTAATCCCAAAACATCATAAGTAAGATATAGCCTTGATGGACGTGTTGCGCGGTAAATTAATCCTACAATCGCTAAAGAAGTCATCATCATTGCTATAACCGCAGTAAAGATATGTACTTGTGACACTTTTACAAAGAAATCACCTTTAGTATAAACAATGTCGTAAACTCCTAAAATTGCCATATTAAAAATATTGGAACCGAAAACATTAGAAATTGCTAAATCTACAGCATCTAATTTTACCGCAGCGATTCCAGCAGCAACTTCAGGAAGCGAGGTAGTAATTGCTAATAACAACGAACCAATAAAACTTTCTTGTAATCCTGTTGTTTTAACTACTTGGTCTCCTAACCCAGCTAACCATACCCCGAGTACTATAATCGCTAAGGAACATATGGCAAAGGTTAAATATGCTGTTCTTGGCTTGACGTGTTCGTATTCAAAAGCTTCGCTTTCTTGTTCTAAAACTTCATTCCGTCGTCTTCTTTCAAACTTGGCAATCAAACGAGCGCTAACTAGATAAACTACGATTAAGATGATACTCGGAACACTAACCCAACCAACAACTGGGTCTAAATTTCTAGAAGCTAAAAATATTCCAGCCCCACCAATACCTAACATTAAAGAACCCAAACCAGCAGCCAAACCGTGACTTACTTGAGCTTGCTGAAACAGGGGACCTCCACCAGTATAAATATCTAATATTGCCAAAATCATTAAATTAAATAAGCAGCTACCAAAAATACCTCCTGCTGCTAAATCTGGTGCATCCAGATAATTCACTGCACTTATACCAGTAGCTAATTCTGGCAAAGAAGTACTACCAGCAAGTAATATCGCTCCTACCCAGTTACGTCCCCAACCACTTTTCTCAGCCACCATATCGGCGCTTTGTGAAAGTTTTGAACTGACTGCAATCACGAGCGCTATACATATAATGACTTGAATCCAAAGCATTTAGGACTTCCCCCGCAATAAGCTGTTTATCAGATGATATGTTATTACTTCCCGACACGAATTGTAAGCTGTTTATTCGTAATAATTAACAGTAAATAGTTGGGAATTGGGCATTGGGCATTGGGCATTGTACATTGGGGATAATTAAGGTCAAAGGTAGGAAGTTAGGAGTTAGGAATTAGGAATTAATAATTTCCCTCTCCCCATCTCCTTCTCTTCTACTCCTCTTCCGACCTGTCCATCAACCGGGGATAAGGTAAACTATGTTTTGCGAACACTTGTTTTGCTCTTGTTGTCAAGTCAGTTTTATAAATAAATTCATCTCTTGCATCTAAAGGATAGCTTTTAAGTTGAAAAAAGGTTCCCCAAGATTTTTCTTCTACGATTACTAAAATCGGAAGCTTTAAGTAAGTGTATTTACTTGTATATGCTACTCTATACAATATTTTTGTCACTAATGGGATGTCTACATTGTGAGCTAGGTAAAATTCTGTGATTACCTGGGCTTCTAACTCACCCATGTTGGAGTTAGATACGGCATTTGTCCAGATTTTGTTATGAGGGATAGTAACAATATTATCTTCCGGAGTTTGTAAACGAATAACTCTGAGTCCGTAGCTTCTCACCTCACCGTAGAAGTCTTCTATTTGAATGCGATCGCCAACTCGGTAAGGTGCTTCAAATAAACCGATAATTCCCGCGATGATTGAGCTTGCATAGTCTTTGAAGGCAAAACCCAATGCTACGGCAACGGTACCAGTGACTGCAACTAAATTATCACGGGATAAGTTTAAAAATAAATTCATTAAGAATATGACGGTGATAGTCAAAACCATCATTCTAAAAAAAGGTAAAAATTGCTTGACCTGCAATCTATATTCTTTCGCAACTTGTTCGGATACCCAAATTAGTAATTTGTCAACAACTTTAATAGTAATGTAAGAAATTGCCAGCACAATTAACCCTTGACTAATTTTCCAGGTTGTAATTTCTGTAATAATTTGTTTAGTTTGTTCAGCAGTTTCTTTTGCTGCATTTTCACCTGACTGAGCAAAAATCAAAGGGTAATAGGTAATGGGTAATAGGTAGTTGGTAATTGGTAATTGGGAATTAGAAGATAAAAATTTGTCAAACATCATATATAATTTTATAAGTGACTGGAGAGCTATTAAATAGATTATTTTTGAAGCAGTTTTGTTTAAAGTTAAATTAATAATTCTATATATAGGAATCCGATTTGAATATTGTTAGCGCAGCGTGTCCGATAGGACATGAAAAATTAGGTATTTGTAGGGT
>JBCBHT010000073.1:0-27746 GCA_038525335.1 Cyanobacteria bacterium J06621_15
CCCGAAGGGTGTGGATCATCCCAACACCTTGCGATTGCTTCGCTTTCACGCGGAGCGTGTGGCTCATCGCTCGCAATGACACAAATAATTTTGCATACCCACTTATTTTGTCAGCATAGTTAAATTAAATGAGGCTCTAAGTTTGAAAACCGCGTTTAAAATTGCTTTTGGATTAAGTATTGGCTTGACATTCACAGCTTCGACCGCTTGGTGCGAACCTAAGAAAGAAATTGAAAACAACGAATTAGATATACATCCAGAAGTCATTAAAAACAGCCCGGTTTTGCAGCAATGGCGTTTAAAAATACCGAATGTATTGCAAGATATTAATAACGAACCTAGTTTCCCGACTCGTTTAAGATTTGGCTATTCTCAGCTTGACGGTAGCGGTGGTGTCAAAGTTGGTTTTGAAGATATTTTTATTGTTGATAAACTAACTTTAAGAGGTGAATATGAGAAAGCTTTTAATAATAGTTTTGAAAATTATGGGGCAGATTTAAATTACTACTTATTACCTTTAGGTGGTTATTTGAATTTTTCTCCCGTGATAGGGTATCGATATTTACACACATCAGATTTTACAAGTTCGGGAGCTAATTTAGGTGTAAAGTTGCTTTTAGTTCTATCTCGTGGTGGTGGTGCTGATATCGCATTTACTCGTAGCTGGATTTCTCTAGGAACTTCTGAAGAAGTCGCTTTGACAAAACTTTCCACAAGTTATGCAATTACAGACAATCTACGTTTCTCTACAGAATTGGGACAGCAAAAATCTAGTGGATTTAGGGATAGACAAGTAGGATTTTTTATTGAATGGATGCGCTAATTAAGTTAGGAGTTAAGAGTTAAGAGTTAAGTATGTGGGTGAAAAAATTTATAACTACGTGATTATATTTCACTATTTATAGCTGTATTCCTACTCTTCAATTTTTACTTGCTACTTATTAAGAGTAAATTTCTTAACCTGAACTTAGGTTAGATATTACAACACCGGGCACAAAATTGTCATTTGATAGTCTTATAAAAGTAAATTGAAATATACGTATTTTAATTTATGGATAAAGAATCTTTGTATATTTATTCACTAATTTATTTATTCGCTAATCTATTCATAGTAAATTTAAGACCTTTAACCTTTAACCTTCGACCTTTGACTTGAAAAGTATAATTTTTGCTTTCAATTTTATCTTGAATTCCGGAAAATAAACTTTGATTGCAGTGGTTTAGATTATTCCCTATTATAAATGAATCTTAAAATGTTAAGGCTTGTTACAAAAAGATTATCTTTTTTAGTTTTAATTAGCTTGTTAACTAACGGTTTACCTGCTTCTGCTTCTGAATTTGATACGCTTCTATGTTTGGAGAAGTCAGGGAAAATAGCCAGAGATTACAGAGATAATCGCGACGACGATTATGGAAGAAGATATTACAACAGAGACGGAGAAAATGGTAGCGATGGACGCAGGGGAAGAAGCGGACGTAGTGGTAGAGATGCGACTGTTTTTGCTGACGGTTCTCCTGTAAATCTCGATTTATCTGGTAGAGATGGTGAAGATGGAGAAGACGGTGATGATGGTTACAGACCTCGTTGTCGTCGCGGATATGGTAAGAAGGTTAAACGAAATATTCATGCTCCTGACGGTGGTAGAGGTGGTGATGGTGGTAGTGGTGGAAACGGTGGAAGCGGCGGCTCGTTAATGGTTTATTACAGTAATATTGCTGAGCTAAAAAGTATTTTAGTACGCAGTGAAGGAGGGGAAGGAGGACGCGGAGGGCGCGGTGGTGACGGTGCTAGGGGCTGTCGCTGTCGCCGTCGCAGTTGGACTGTTGAATCCTGTTCTGGGAAAAAAGGTACTGATAGCTACAAGTGTAAAAAGCGTAAATATCGATGTTATCAAGGTAGCGATGGACGCGACGGTAGAGACGGTAGATACGGAAGTCGTGGAAGCTTGGGAATCTTAAGTTTAATCAAAGGAAAACAGCAGCTTACACCAGATAATCCTCAAGCAGAATTGAATTTTGTAGAGTTACAGAATAAATCAATTCGTTTAACTAAAAACCGCTGGATTGCTCGCAACGGTGCAGTTTCTTTACTTGCTCCCGGTTCGGTAATTGCAGACAAATATCGTGAATTTGATAAGCGGATAGAAAGAGATTTTCAGGTAGTTTGGCAAGAAAAACAGCCGATAACTAATTTTCAACAAGCTAATCTGAAGTTGAATTTAAACAACGACGGTAAAATTGAAGTTGATTTTCCTAAAAAGTTGTGGCTTGATATTAGTAAAAAGCAATCAGGTGAATTAACAAAATTAGTAGTTAATCACGCGATTCCAGAAAAAGAAGTTACCGAACTAAAACCCGCTGATTTTGTCGGTAGCGATGAAAATTTAACTTTTAGTATAGTAGATTTAGCTGGTAAATCAGATGTGATTAAAACTCGCTTTCGAGTCGAGTATGAAATCAGAGGTGACAGCGGAGGAGAGTACGAATACGAAATTCCTTCCGAATTAGTTACCCAAGACTACAATCGTTTCATTTTAGCTTTAGGTAAACTACCAATCCCCAAAGAAGGGTTAGAAATCGGCACAAAAGTCCGAGTTAAGGTAACAGCAATTCGCTCTTTAGGTAAACGCTCTAAGGAGCAAACAATTAAGTGGAAAGGGAGAGTAAAAGTTAGGAGTTAGGAGTTAGTACTTGTAGGGTGCGTTACGACTTCAGTCTAACGCACCGAAACCCTTATTAATCACTAATTATCAATTATCAGTTATCCACTGTTACTCAAGATTTTTGGCGCTATGAGCGTTCACGAAGTGAGTCGTTAGACTAAGCTTTCTCGTAGAGTAAGCGCAACTACGAACCGTTTAAAAGAAATCCATCATCCAAGGAGAGGTACCAGAAAATATCTGTGTAGCTTGGGAAAGTGCTTTTTCTGTTCCTTCTATTTTTCCTAAAATCTGTAATTGTTGTGGGGTAAATAATCCTGTAAATAAAGATGCTAATCCTCTAATATCTAACTTTAATTCGCCTTTACCACCTTTTTCTATATTTCCACGACCCTCAACAACAGATAAAATAAATTTACCGTTGTTTTCTGCTATCAAATCGTCTGTTATTTCTAAATGTAATTCTGTTTCAATTCCTGAAAAATAACCGCGTGTTGATAATGCTTTTTCTACATTTATAATCCGCAACATCCAGCGTTGGATAAATCTATTTTTAACTGTTTGTTCTGGTAGTATTAATGTTAAATTATCAATTGCACTGCTGCGCCAGCGTATTTTATCTATTTGGGAACGATGATTGCTCAGAAACGACCAAAAAGTTTTGGTAGCTGCGTTTGTCAAAGTAACCCAATCAACTACGCTTAAAATATTGTCACTATCTCGTGAATACTGGCTAATTATAATGTAGCCTTCAGGTTTTTCTAAAGAACCGATAATATAACCATAAAAAACTTCTTTGTCGCTTGGTTGGATGATTCGATTCCAAATTGTTTGATTCCGGTTTAAATATCCATTAATATTTTTTCCTTGCTTTGTATATAGTTCGTAAAATATTTCTGAATCTAAAGGAACTGATTGTACAGGTAAAGGTTGTTCCTTAATTTGAATACTCTGAGCCAAAATTTCCCAACTGCAAAAACTACCACCCTGCTCGTATCCTACCTTCCGATAAAGTCGTTGAGTTGCAGGATAAAGAACTGAAATCGAGACATCATTTTCGTACAGTTCTCTGATAGCTTGCTGCATCAAACTCAAAGCAGCACCACTACCCCGAAACTCCGGAGCAACACCCACACCAGCAATCCCCGTCATCGGAATACTTTTACCACCCCACCATTGTCCCATCGGAATAGTTACCAATCCACCAACAATTTCTTTGTTATCACGGATTAGACGAATGTTTTCCACCCCCATCCGCTTAACCCAAGCTTGTTCCTCGTCAGGAGAAGCCAAAAAACACTGCGCTAAAATACTACCGAATTTTTGAACATCTTCTGAATTAGTAACCGTACCGTATTCAAATTCCCGCTTCATGATAATTACCGATGCAGCCAATACGCTACAAGGATAGTACAGAATGAATAGTAGAGGGGGTAGAGAGGGAGATGAGAAGACAAGGAGATTTTAATTGTTCACTGTTAATTGTTAATTGATAATTGTTAACTGATTCACCTCATTCGCCAAAACATAATAGTGCTACCGATTGTACCGATAATTAATCCGCTAGTAATGACGGCGAAAGAAAATATTATGGGAATACCTACAAAGTTGAAACCGAAGATAAAAGAGCTACCGTCAAATAATGCGAGAAACCAACCTATGGTCACTAGGGAAATGTTTTTCCAGGTATTTAATAGCTGGTGATGCTGCAAGAATAAAGCGGTAAAAAATCCGCCCAGAGTACCACCTATAGTCATCCCGATAATCATACCCCTGCTGAAAATTTCACTTGCAGCATCGACCAAAAAAAATTGCCAACCTATGATTAAACCAATTAAAAAACTTGCTCCCCAAATAAAGGTAATAAAAGCAACATGAGATGGCTTGATTACTTTTGTAGTCCACATCAATACAATTCCAATAGTCAATCCTCCGATAGAACCAATAGTCGCACCATAACGGGTAAACTCTGACATAACATCTCTGGGATTAAGATGGTCAGAAAGGTTTGTTAAAAACAGAAAAAAACTACCAACACTTAAAGCAACAGCCCAACCAAAGGCTATGAGGAATATTTTCATGCTTTCTAAATCGTGAATAAATATTGAGGAGAGGGGGAAGAAAGGGAGATGGGGAGATGGGGAGACAAGGGGACAAGGAGAGGGGGTAGAGGGGTAGAAATTATTGACTTTTAACTCCTAACCATTACCAATTAACAATTACCAATTACCAATTACCAATTACCAATTCCCAATTCCCAATTCCAAGCAACTAACCACTAACAACTATCAACTAACCACTAACACTTATGAAACAACGATTAACTGAAGGAAATATCGCTTCTACGTTGGCAAAATTGACCATACCGATGGTGTGGGGTGTGTTTTCGATTATTGCTTTTAATTTGGTAGATACTTATTTTGTCGGACAGTTGGGAACGGAACCTTTAGCAGCGATGAGTTTTACGTTTCCTGTGGTGATGACTCTAGGTAGTTTGTCGATGGGATTGGGTGTGGGTGCTTCTTCGGTGATTTCTCGCGCTATCGGAGAAGGTGACCATCAAAGAGTGCAAAAATTTACTACTAATAGTTTAACTTTGGCGATAACTGCGGTTGCCATTTTTGTGATTTTTGGGTTGTTAACTATTGACCCTTTATTTACTGCTTTGGGTGCGAGTGCGGATGTGCTGCCATTGGTGCGAGAATATATGCAGATTTGGTATATCGGTATGGTATTTTTGGTAGTGCCGATGGTGGGTAATAATGCAATTCGCGCTTCTGGAAATACGATTACACCGAGTTTAATTATGATGTTTTCAGCAGCATTAAATATTGTTTTAGACCCATTATTAATATTAGGAATAGGCGGTTTTCCTCGTTTAGAATTACAAGGTGCAGCAATAGCAACGGTAATCGCAAGAGCAACTACTTTGGTTGCTGCTTTATTTGTACTCCACTTCAAAGAGCGAATGCTGTATTTAAAGATTCCTTCCGCTCAAGATACTTTTTGGTGCTGGAAAGATATTTTATATGTGGGTTTACCTGCTGCTGGTAGCAACATGATAAATCCGATTTCTATTGGTGTAGTTACAAGTCTTTTAGCTGGATTTGGTGCTGAAGCTGTTGCTGCTTTTGGTGTCGCATCCCGGATAGAATCTTTAGCAATGATAGCTTTGATAGCTCTGTCTGCTTCTATGGCACCTTTTGTCGGACAAAATTGGGGTGCAAAGAAGTATGCAAGGGTTACTAAAGCTTTGCAATTAAGTTCTGTATTTTGTATAGTTTGGGGTTTACTTGGAGCGGTAATTTTAGCCGTTAGCGCACCAACTTTAGTTACTTTCTTTAATCAAAACCCTGATGTTGTGAGAATCGCTTCACAATATCTATGGATTGTACCAATTAGCTATGCTGGTGCAGGAATCATTTTAGTATCAAGTTCTGCTTTTAATGCTTTGGGTAAACCGATTCCTTCAGTAGTGATGACGATAGTTAGGATGTTTGTGCTGTATATTCCTTTAGCTTATTTTGGAGGACAGCTTTACGGAGTTAACGGAATATTTGCAGCAGCCTGTATTTCTAATTTTATTGTCGGAATTGGCGCTTATTTATGGAATCAAAGAACTTGTAGTGCTAAAGCTGCGAAGAAAGCGGAAGTTGTTTAATTACCCATTACCTACTTCATCAAAATCTGCATCGCTTGGTCCTGGCATCCATCTGGGTGTATAAACAGATGATTTCGCTTCTACTCTACCTACAATTGATGCTGCTGCACCACAAACAATTACTACGATTTGGGCTGCATCTTGACCGTAATTTACATCCTTGTGATTTCCATCCATTACTTTATCAACATTGTTTCCTAAAATCGGTGCAATTGCTGCTGTCGATGTAAATACAACACCCCAAAAAGTTTTACTTCCAAATAAGCTTTTCTTCTCTTGATGCATATTTCTTGATTGTTGTTGTAAGTTATTATTAGCTTCTGGTTGCTGGTAGTTTTGCTCTTGTGGATGATTGAAAGCAGTCATGATTTTTTTTGAACTCCAAAGTAAAGTAAGATAGTTTACCAGTTGTTTGTAATTTAAGCTTCACCGTACTAATCCAAGTTTCGGAAAGATTTCTGAAAATAATTTAAATTTGTAGGTGAATTTACCCTTGACGGTATCTTGAATCTAAAATCTTATAGGGCTTGTGTTGATGAGTTATGCAGTGATTGATATAACAGTTTTCTGTTGAGTGTGAAATACACCCGAAACCTCACCCCTCTCCTTCTTGAGGCTACCGTGTACACACAAGTACTGTAATTTAGTCACATCCTCACCTAAAAGCTCCCTAACCTCCAAGATTGAGGAAAAAGATTTTTCAATCAAATTCCCCGAGAGTTGGGGGTCACGGGGGCAGGGGATGGAGTACTATTCATGTTTCTAATCTGTAGACTTTAAATTATATTTCTCCCCCAAAATTGGGGGTTGGGGGCTATTCATACTTTGTCATATTTAGTCGCACAGACGGCTAAAAAAATAGTTATTAACTGATAACTGTTCACTGATGATCCACACCCGACCTGTAAACAACTGATTCAATCGTCGCTATTACAGACTCCGAAAGTGTCGCTAAATCATAACCACCTTCTAAACCGAATAAAATTTTATTTGTTACTTTTAAACAATATTCTGTAAATAAACCATAGTCTTGTGGTTGTAAATTTATATTTGCTAAAGGGTCTTCTTTGTTAGCGTCATAACCAGCACTAACTACTAATAAATCTGGCTGAAAATTTGATAAAAAAGGTAGTACTTCTTTCTCGAAAGCTGATTGATAAATGCTTATATCGCTATCAGGAGGAATAGGTAAATTCAGTACATTATTGTTAATACCATGTTCTGAAGTTTTACCCGTTCCGGGATAACAGGGGTATTGATGCAGCGAACAGTATGCAATATCCGGATTATTTTCTACAATTGCTTGAGTACCATTACCGTGATGTACATCCCAATCAAGAATCGCAACTTTGTTAACCTCTGGTTTTTTCAAAGCTTGGAAAGCTGAAATTGCAGCATTAGAGAACAAACAGAATCCCATCGCAAAATCAATTTCCGCGTGATGTCCTGGAGGACGAGACAATACAAAAGCTGGTTGACCAGTTTCTAGAACAATATCTACCCCATCCAACCAAGCATTCACCGCTAATAATGCCACATCATAGCTTTTTGGAGAAACATAAGTATCCGTATCCAAAAAACCACCCCCTTCATTCGCGATATCTCTAACCTTACGAATGTAGCGGGGTGAGTGGATTTCCTCAATTACAGAAATGGGTGAATTCTCCTCTATCGAAGTTGGCGATCGCCATTTAATTTGTTGAGAAAAAGCAGCTTCATTCAAAGCCGAAACAACAGCACTTAAGCGTTCGGGTCTTTCCGGATGTCCTCTTCCGGTAAGGTGTTCGAGAAATTCGTCCGAGTAGATTATTGGAAATGTAGGATTGGGCATTGGGGATTGGGCATTGGGGATGGGAAGATGGGGAGGGGGAAGAGGGAGAGAAATTAATTACTCATTACTCTTAACTCCTAACTCCTAACTCCTAACTCCTAACTTTAACTTATCTATCGTCGAGCATTTCAGGTGATACAGCAGGATTATTTCTGAGTTCTTCAGGAGATTGGTTAAAAATCGTGTTATCAATTGATGCGGGATTTTTGATTCTATCAAGCAATTCCGGGCTTAACTCGGGTGTTTTTTCTTGAGAATCATTTTTTTCAGCTTGGTTTTTAGCTTTATCTTCGCTCATATTTCTGACTTTTCCTATGTAACGCACGTCTATCAGCTTAGAAAATGCTTTTGGAATAACACACTATCTTAAGAAGGAATTGCTTTTCACCCATAGATGGTAATAATTCTTATAGACTAAACATTTAACCTATAACCTTTTCCCCATGTCCAATTCAATAAAAATCACCGTTAAACTATTTGCAGCTTATCAAGAAGCTTATAACCAGCCAGAATTAGTTTTAGAATTTCCCGAAAATACACCAGTATCGCAAGTAAGAGAATATTTAATCAAAGAAAATCCCGAACTCGAAAAATGGCGAGATGTAACCAAATTTGGCGTAAATTTTAATTTTGTCGAACCAAATACACCTTTAAATGATGGGGATGAAGTTGTATTGATTCCACCAGTTAGCGGAGGATAAGAAATTCGTTCGTAGTTGCGCTTAAGCGCCAAAACACTGTATTCGTAGGTAAAAGTAATTCAATTACAAACCTTGATTACCTATCAAAATGGCTGGGGAAAAGCCAGCAGTAAGTAAGTTAGCGGAAATAAACCGAACTATATAACAGAACGTAAATGGCACTTGAATAGCTGATTTATATGGAATCCAAGCTTATTTACAAAACTAGGCTTACTTATGTTTTTTGAACCGACTTATTCACTTTACCACATTGATTTTGCGGAGTTTTTGGTCTTCACATGCCACGTTTTGGCGCTAAAGCGCAACTACGAACCTTTAGATAAAAAATAATTTGTCAGAATTCTTTTACAATAATCTTCTACAATAAAACTGAAAATAAAATTCTGCTTTTAATCACTAAATTATCATGGCAGGAACACATATCCGCTTCGACTGGGCTATAAAGAAGTTATTACGAGATAAAGCCAATTATGTAGTTTTAGAAGGTTTTATCAGCGAATTATTAAAAGAAGATATCAAAATTGATTCGATTTTAGAAAGCGAAAGCAATCGATTTACAGAAGAAAATAAATTAAATCGAGTTGATATTTTAGCTAAAAATACTCAAGATGAATTCTTATTAATTGAGGTGCAAAATAGTCCTGAGAATGATTACTTTCACCGGATGCTTTATGGTGTCTCGACGTTAATCAGTGAATATCTTGGAAAAGGAGAAGCTTACGGTAAAGTCAAAAAAGTTTATTCGATTAATATCGTTTATTTTTCACTGGGTCAGGGAAGAGATTATATTTATAAAGGAAAATTGGATTTTCGTGGAATTCACATCAATGATAAATTAGAACTTTCAGAATTACAGAAAGAAGTATTTAAAATTGAAGAAGTTTATCAAATATTTCCGGAATACTATGTTTTAAGAGTTAATAATTTTAACGACGTAGCCAAAGATAGTTTAGACGAATGGATATATTTCTTGAAGAATAGCGAAATCAAAGACGAATTTCAAGCCAGAGGATTAGCTCAAGCCAAAGATAATTTAAAAGTAGAGAATTTATCTCCAGCAGAAAAAGCCGCATATCAAAAATATCTCGAAGATAGAAGATATGAAATTAGCATCATTGAAAGTGCGGAAGTAACGGGAGAATTACGAGGGAGAAAGGAAGGAAGAGAGGAAGGAAAGAAAGAGGGTAAAATTGAAGGAAAGAAAGAAGCACAAATAGAAATGGCTAAATCGTTGAAATCGAGAGGTGTTGATATGAATCTAATCATAGAAACTACAGGTTTAACTGCTGAAGAAATTGAAAAGTTGTAGATTTAATTTTCTGCTGATATCTTCCTACAATCTTCTGCTTTTGATAATCAATTCACTTTGACTTTAAACCTAATAAAACCATAGGAACTAGTTGGTTTAGTTTGTGACTGGTCAACATTAGCAGTAGGTATAATATCTTGGTTAGCATTGTTTTTATTGACAATATTTACAACAACAGCACCATTATTATTAACACCACTATTACTGCGAGAGCAATCCATCGATGGTGTTTTACCAACTGCAAAAAACTCTCCTCTGTCTCCATCAGAAATATTAGTAAGAAAAGCAGTAGGAGTGCTGGAAAAATTGGTATTATCTAGAGAAATTGCAATACCTAAATTTGCTGTATTTAACCCACCATCTGTAGGTGTTGAACCATTATAAGCTGTAGGAAGAAAAGTCGTATTATTCGGGATTAAGTCACAGATTTTTAGTTTACTGGCATCTGTTTCGCCATTTGAAAGAAAATAGATTGTGTATTCTAATTCATCACCAGGAACAACTAAACCACCATTAATTGCTCCACGTAAAAAGTCATTACGATTTATATTTGAAGGGTCGCTATCTGGCCAATTTGAATTATTATCTTCAGCAGTATTAGGGTCATCAACAAACTCATTAAAGTCAACCCCATTAATTGCAGTAATTCTCTTGACTAAAAGAATCTGAGGGGAACCACTTGTTACGGGTGATTCTTCTACATTAATAACAGTTGGTTCGTCATCTGCTGTATTAGAAGGGTCGTTTCCGGTATTTTGACTATCATCATCAATTTGTTTGAAAGCATTACCCTCACTCGGTGGGTTATCTTGGGTTACTCCCGCAGAATCAGCGTCGGTTAAAGCGCTTCCGGTTGTTGCTGGGTTATCAGGTGTATTGAAAGTTGCGCTAGCTTGGTTATTAATTGGGTTTCCACTATTTCTATCGTTAATTGTGGCAGTAATTCTAATAGAAATTTCATTATTAACTCTCAAATTACCAGAGTTTGTTAACGCACCAGAACCGTTGTATGAAGGGTTAATTGTAATGTCGTTTCCAGCAGTTTGAGAAGAAATGCTAGCCGAATTATAAGTTAACTGTGCTGGTAAATTATCTTCAATAATAAAATTATTTGCGTCTGTAGTAGCGTCGGGAGTGTTATTAGTGTAAGTAATGGTGTATTCGACAGTATCTCCCACAGTTACCGTACCGCTACTATCTTTATCTTCCAGGAAGCGTACAGATTTTCTTCCTCGTACATTTGCCGATTTATCGTTTGTAATAATCAAATTGGTCGATGTTCCTTCACTAGGGAAATAAGACCAAGTATCAATACCTTTGAAATCACCATAACCCCCACTGAATGAATGTGTTCCTGTAGAGCTATCTATTCCAGTAGCAGCATTACGGGGATTGGTAGCACCACTACCGTCTAAGCTGACATTTGTGCCGTTACTAGTAGTGTAATTGTCATCATCATAGTAGACCGTAAATTCGTTAAATCCGGTAGGAAATGCAGTTGGTGGATTTTGCATCTCAATTACAAAGCCATTGGGGTTACTTTCAGCATCCAACATGGGAAAGTGATATTCTCCAGTTCGCAGTCTAATTCTGGCATCATAGGGGTCGTTATTAACGCGAGGACCTAGGTTATTACCATCAGCATCTTGACCATCCCAGGAAACAACATTGCTACCAACAGTGGCTATATTCTGTAAAACTCTATCTTTACTAGGGTCAAAAATACCATCTTCATCAGTGTCAATAATAATTTCGTAACTACCTGCGCTAATTGAATCAAAACTGAAATTCCCCCCGACACCAACAAAAGTCTGGTTTCCACTTCCACCACTTCCACCAGTAAATTTAAAGTTAGTTGGTGTTGCAGGTATTGCTGGTGTACGGGGAATTTCTAATTTATCTAAGGTTTCTGGGTCAGGAGGATTGAAAAAAGTTAAGTGAGTAATATCAGTTAGAGTATCAGGGACTTCAGGGGACTGTACCTCAACATTTCCTTGAAACGGAGATAACTGATTATTATCCGCTTTGGCAGAATGATATAAAGTACTATTATCGGTACGGTCAATAAATCCTCTGCTGTTACCAAAGAAAATGAAAGCAAAAGGGTCTAAACCGTTCATTGCAGTCCTATACAAAAAACCATCTTTGGTTTGAATAAAGAATTCTGAATTGAGAGATTGATTGTTAGCTCCCATATTTACCGCTACATAGTTGGTAAATACCCGTCCCATTTTCGGATTCCCACCGCTATCTCGAATTGTGATATCCCAAGCTGATACAGTTTGTCTTTGTGTATTATTTGTAGGAAATTGTTCTGTTCCAGACCTCGTAGGTGGATTTCCACCACCACCAGGAGAGTGAAATTCTACTTCATAAATACCTGTCTCTGTAGCGGTAAAAGTAAATGGTGTATAACCTCCGGTATTAGGTAAGGGACCAGCTGTTTCTTTCGCTACAGTATCTATAAACCCTTGACCAGAGGATAAAACATCAAAAACTTGCTCTGTATTTGAAGGTAAAGGACCGCGTAGAACTATATCTTTACTATCAGAACTATTATGTACACTAGAACCAAGATTGATGGTTTCTCCACTCTTAACAAAAACCTTGAGTCTAGTTTTGCGTACAATATTTGCAGATGTAGCTGTAGACCATTCGGTATAGGGTCTATCTCCACCATTTTTAACTAAGTCTCTTGAACCTTCTGCTTTTGCTGAAGCTGTCCATAGATTCAAGATGAATATTGTAAAAAATAAACTATTTAAAAAAAATACTTTACTGTTTTGATTCGCGTTAAAAATTCTGCATCTACTATGCAGAAAACGCTTGAAGATTGATTTCATTTATAAACTAAAGCCGCGTGTCACAATTAAGGAAACTTACTGATTTGAAGCATGAATTTGTTTTTCAACATCTTGATATTTCAACGTAATATACTACGTTGAAATACCCAAATCCATATTAAAATTCAGTAAAAAAATGGGATATATCTTGAAATAAAGAATCTATAGGTTTAACGTTTGCGATAGCGAGGAGGCGCATTCCTCACTTAAACAAAAACCAATTTAATCCCACTTTATATATTGAATCAAGTTTTTTTGTTATTGACTATTGCATGATATTTACCTACTAAATAATCAATTTGCCATTTTCGGCAGCAATAACAGTGAATTACATAGATTCTAAACAAACTTGATTTTATGTTGTCTTATTTTATATTTTGCCCATAAAATCTTAATTTGTATCTCCGTAAAACTATTGAAATTACAGTAAATATATGAAAATTTTCCGGAGATTGGACAATATCCGAAAAATTACCGATTTATGAGATTAATTAAAATTCAAATTAATTATTGAGATTTTACTTTTACTATAAACCGTAAAAATTATTCGGGATTCCTTATCAGTAGAACCAGTTAATCTACCAAATCATCAATAATTTATTCTTCCAATAATTTATAAACACAATAATCAATCATCTTATGAAATTTTTAACAAATCATTTATAATAAATCAGCATTTATATCCAAAATAAAATTGCTGTATTTATAGTAAGAATAGGGAATGGAATAATAGGAAACGAAAAAATAATAGGGAACTAAAAATAATAACTGAAATAACCGATAAGAAAATAAATATCGAATCCATCACTTGCCAAATTTTTAGCTGATAGTGTTGCGATTAATTAACATAAATTATTCAGAATAACTGCAATCAGTAGAACTTCTTTTAATTCTGAGTGAGGAATGCGCCTCCTTACTATCTAGGGGAAGACAACCCTTAAAAATGAATCAAAATGTTTCTACTGTGTGACACGCAGCTTTAGCTCTTAAGTCATTTAGTTGTTAATTATTTAGTCGTTCGCTAATAAGTATCAAGCATTTGTCAAGCTACTTCGTTAATGGTAATTGTATATTTTTGACAAAACTACAGCATTTATACGTAAGGAATACAACAAATAATTTTTATATTTATTTCGCTTTGATTTGTGCAAGTAGGTTGGGTTAAGGAACGAAACCCAAAACTGTGAATGCGTAACAGCTTACTTGACTCTTCCTTTAAACCTAATGAAACCATATGAAGTATCGGGTGTTCCGGGAGCGGTTGCATTAGGTAAATTGCTCAAATTGACGACAATTGCACCATTCGTATTTGCACCGTCACACTTGATTTTAGGATAAATCGTAGAAGGTTCAACTCCAGGAGGAAAATATTGGGCTGCATCTCCATCTTGAGTGTTGGTTAAGGATTGTTGCTGACCATCTTTAAGCCACATAATACCCCTATCTGAATTTTGTAAGCCTGTTGTTGCTTGGGGTTGATTATTAAAGCTTGTGGGAATAAAAGAAACGTTTTCTGGTACTCTATCGCAGACTAGAACATTCTCGGCTTCACTATCTCCAGTAGAAAGGAAATATATAGTGTATTCTAGTTCGTCGTTGGGTTCGACTTTACCACCGTTTATTCCACCAATTAGAAAATTGCTGCTTGTGTCTGAGGTAGTATCTTTCCATTTGTCGGTATCTGGTTTTGGATCTCCATCGTTTTCAGGAAGTTCGGTAATGTCTACTTTATTATCATCGTAAGGATTAGAATTATCTTGGTTATAAATTGCTAGGTCATCACCACCGTTAGTAGTGGTAGCATCATTAATTTTGGTAATGCGTTTGACTAATAGGACGTTAGGATTGTTCGCAATTGGTTCTGTCACTTCAACCGGAGTTGGGTCTTCGTAAGGTGCAGAAGATGGGTAATCAGAAGGAATAGAAGGAGGATAAATTGCAGGTAAATCAGTTAAAAATGATTGGTTTAGATAAGTTCCTGGTGTTGTGGTTTTGGGAATTGTAACTTCTGCTGTAATTGTCAGTATTTCTGATTCTGGTGTAGCAGGGTTTTGTCTTGGTAAGGTTAAATTAGTAATCTGTAAGGTTTGGTCGTTGTTGTCGAATGTAATATTACCAGAACCATTAGATACGGTTACTTTTCCTGGGTCTGTTAGGAAAGTACCGTTCACAGGACTACCTCCACTCACCGAACGTAAATCATCCGTAAATGTTACACCGTTTAAATCAATAACATTACCAGTTGCAATTTTGTAAACATACTTAACTGTTTCACCTGCGGGAATTTCCGTGATTGGATTACCATCAGTATCCTGAATTTCTTTGTCCATTGCATTCGCAAACAAACAGCTAGCACCATCATGATTACCACCAGAAGGAGCGGTGGCAATTTCGGTCGCTTTACCATAATCGGGGCTGTTGGAGTCTGTGTTGACCCGATATAATTTTTGATTGCTGTTACTGCGATAGTAGAGGGTTCCAAAAGCATCTACAAACTGAGAACCTGCATTATGAGAAAATCCTGTTTTATTTGGCGCTTGACTGCTAATTTTGGGTGGAAAAGTTGTCATATCAATAATATACAACTGTCCGTCTTCAGTTACTCCGTAAACTCGTTTACCACTTGCACTAGCTGGGTCTGTGGGGTCAACAGCAAAGTCAGCGAAATTGACACCTGAAACATTTTGTTGTGAATTTGTAATCGTGGGTGGAGTGGTAGTGAGGTCAATCGTTGCAAACTTTTTACCAGCACCGACAACATAAGTACCATCTGATAGAATTGTCGCAGCGTACAAACTGCCGGTTAAAGTGCCACCTACTGGCTTACCAAGAGAGTGCAAAACACCATCAGTACCAATTTTGAGAATGTTTCCTTGACTGTAAGGTCCAGTAGAAGATTTTGAATTTTGGACGTAAGCATAAAGATAGTTATCTAGAGGGTTATAGGCTAAAGCATTGTATTGAAAATCGTTGGGATAGCCATTAGCTTGAGTAGAACTCAACCCGATAGGATTAAAAGTATAAGTTGAACCAGAACGGTCTACGCTATATAGTTGCTGGTTGGTTTTACCTCCAGGACCAATCGTGATATAGAAAGTTGAGTCGCAGGTGAAGGGTGAACCGACAGAAAGGTTGCCATCGTTTGCTGCAATTTCAATCTGATAATCTTCTACTTCCCCATCACTAGCAGTTCCACCAGGAGTGTTAGCATTAATGCTCGAATCTGTAGTAAATCTGAAACGAGCATAGGTATCACCTGCTGCACCAGCAGTAATATTACTCCAACTTAAATCTGCTGCTGCAGTGCCACTATTAACTGCAACACTAGTATACTCACCTGGTTCAAAAGTACCGTTTTTATCAAAGTCAAGCCAAGCATGGAGAGTACCAGTACCTGTTGCCGTGATATTACTAGTAGGAATTGTATAGCTAGTATCGCCTTCATTCAATGTTGGTAAGTTAATTCCATCATCTTCTGCACCGTCACCACTACCGTCAAGAGGTGTTGCTGCATCAGCTTCTGCATCGGGGGCAGTATTTCCCAGGTGAATGCCATTCACAATTGAATGATTAGCACCATTGCTAGCATTTGTTGTACCGTAGCTATCTGGTGCATCTCCATAGTCTAATATCTTTGTACCTGTAGTGGAATTAGCGTTATTGTAGGAGACACACTCAAAATATAGTGAGTTGAGCCGCTGGTTAGAAAGGTTTGGAGGCGGATTATTGCCGATAATAAGACCAGCTCGATAATTGAAAATCCCAACTTTATCGTATTTAACACTACCCATATTAGCGGTAGTTAGATTGATGCCAGGATTTACATCAGTTGATTGACTTTCAAGACGTACTGTTGTGCTATCAATCTGAGAAGCTGTTAGTTTAGATGGATTTTCAATAGTATAGGAATTAGGGAAGTTTCCACCAAACTGTACGAATTCTCTAACAACGGTACTATCTCCATCAGTATCAACGCTTGTAGCTAGCATAGCGTCTAAGTTTATCAGCGTGTTTGTGCCCGATTGAACAAAACGAATCTGAAAGTCAACGCTGTATTCATTTGGACTTGTAGAGTTGGAGCGTACTTCTGGTTGGAAGGCGCTAGCTAAACCAGAACTGGTAACATCTAACTGGACAATAGAGGCACTATTTAAAGCAATTACTTCAACCAAAGCATCTGTATTTGCAGCCACATTGGGAAAACGGTAGACTGCACCAACAGAAAAGTCTCCGTTGGTAGTACCGGGTTCTGGTGTGGGGTTTTGGAAATTAAGTATGGTTTGCTCTGCTAACAAACTACCAGTAGGACAGCTTGTTAATGGAGGAGAGGCAGAGACAACTTCTACATCTTGACTCGCGCTCGCTTCCTGTCGATTATTGGTAGGGTCTCCATTTATCGGAGTACCGTTAGTTTCACCCGCTGTATTATCTGGATTATCTTCGGTGTAAACATCTTTATTCTCAGCATTTGCACTATAAACTTGGTTTTGAGTCCCCGCAGAATTATCGTTAGGTGGTGTATCACCTATTACCACCGTTACTTTATCCTCATCATTCAAATTGGAATCAACTTTGATGGGAACGCGAATTGTAATACTACCTCCAGCAGGAACAGAACCATCATTAGTATTGGTAACTCCATTCAATAAATTTCCTGTAGTGTTACCGTTTGTGGGAACTGTAATATTATTACCAGTTAAGTCTACTGCTGAAGCACCGTCGGGGTCATATTCGATAACTTGAATGTTTCCGTTTAAAGTACCGTTGTTAATTGAAGAAGGAGCATCAGGAATAAAGAATTGGGTGGGGTCGTTACCGACGTTAGTAATTTTATATTTGAAATAAATAATATCATCTGGGTTGGTTTCACCGTTGCCTTGATTAGCACCAGCACTGTTGACACTGTTATCAGCTTCTTCTGTTCCGATACCGGTAATAGTAATACCAGCGACTTCCGCTACTTCTACTTGAACGATATTTGATTCAATTTGTATTTCCGTATTCCCGTTATTTGGGTCAGTAAAACTACCAGTTGCTTGGTTGTCAATTACCGTTCCAGGTGCGGGACTGGCTGCTAATACAGGGAAAAGAGGTAAAAAACTGCTGCTGGAAAATAACGTTGCTATTAATAGCGAACGATAATCAAATGATTTTAGATTAGTCTTTTTGTGAGGTGGATTTAGTTTTAATTTAGGATTTAGCATAATTATAGTTTTTAATATTAAAAATAACTTTTGTAGAGACGTAGCAGTGCTACGTCTCCTTATTTGTGGTTGTGGTTACATGGTGGTGGGTAAAATTTATGGTGTGATTAATTTATTAGCTGGGATTTTTTGTTTTGTTCTGGTTGTTGGGAGTTTCGTTGGAGGTGGTGGTTATTGTTTTACGGTAGTAGTAAATCGGAAAAATCCATAGGAATTATTTGGGGTTCCTTTCCCTGTAGAACCAGGTATATTCGTTAAATCAGATTGAGTTGTATTACCAGTACCGGTAATGTTTATTTCTATAGTTCCGTTATCGTTTGTTCCTTTTAAATTGCATTTTGTATCGACAGCAGCACCAGCAGAAATTAATTGAGCGCGGTCATTTGTATCGTTTGCACTAGTTAAATTAATTAGAGTATTAGTTCCTAATTGGAATTCAAAATCATTGCCCGTACCATAAGCATTTAATTTAAAATCTTGATTGGAAGCAATTCTGTCACAAATTTTTAAGTTTTCACCGTTAGAACCACCAGCATTAAGGAAATAAACGGTATATTCAATTTCATCACCGGGTTTGATTTTTCCTGCATTAATTGCACCAATTAAATAGTTATCTGGCCAGTTATTCGCATCATCAGAGGAATCGTTGATTCCGTCATTTACCAAAGTTGTTAAATTAGTGTTGTCATTAGGGTTGGTAGTTTGACCATTTATTTTCGTGATGCGTTTGACTAGTAAAACGTCGGGATTACTCGCGACTGGCAGTTGATAGCCAAAGTCTGCATCGTTATAATCTACAACCCCAGGTGATAAATTTACGTTCTGGGTATTTGATGCACTGGTTAATGACGCATTTGTAAGTACACCGTTAGTATCGGAAACTTTGACAATATAATTACCAAAAATTAAATCGGGAAAATCATAATTACCATTATTATCTGTGGTTTGAGTTGCTAACACCGGGTCGTCACTAGCATCTATTTGACCGTTGCCGTTAATGTCCCAGTACAAATCAACTGTGACATTCCCGATACCATTTTCTCCTGTATCTTGCGCTCCATTTCCATTAGCATCATTCCAAACACGGTCGCCTATACTAGATTCACCAATTACACATTCAGCAGCATCGTTGGTGTCATGAGGATCTACAGAGATAGTTTGACCCACCGGTTGAAGGCTATTACCAACAACCTGAACTTGAACGATAAATTTACTCGGTATATATACTACAGCCCACAAACGACCTTGCCCGTCTTTAGCTAATTGGTGCTGGTCTCCTGGAAGGTTATTAGAAATAGCAGTGTATGTACCGTTATTTAGGTTATAAGTCCAAGTAGCATCAGGAGTAATGGCTAGCATTACACCATTATTATCAATAATCATATCCCCCCAATCAGCAGGTGGAATGGTGCTACCGATATTAAGCGAAGTCACACTTTGAACTGTCAGACCGTTGGAACCAGGTACAAAATCAACTTTGTAAACTTCAGCGCCATTGGTATGATCATCTTCATCAACACCCAAGTAAAGCGAGCCATTGTAAAAAGCTGCACCACCACTTCTGAGATTTTTAATCCTTCTATTGCCAGTAAAGTTTCTTATATTATTTGTGATGACAGTATGTGTATTAGTAATTGGACTCCAGGCATAGATAGCCCGATTTTCTGCATAGTAAACCAAATTGTTAACATGGTCGCTGGCAAGACTATTAGTTTCATCACCAATATTTGATGTCGTCAGGGGCACAGAAGCACCGCTGTTAACGTGAATGGCATCAATTCGATTAGGAAAATGCCCGGAGTAAATCATGTTGTAAGGGCTTGAGCAAAAGCTATTCTGAGCTAAAGCTTTTGGCGAAGGTATCAAAAACTGAAATAGAAAAACTCCTATATATCCGAGACTAGTGTTTATTTTTTTGGAAAACTGATTCTTTTTTGGTTGTTTTTCCCTCGATTTTTCTGCATCGGAACACATTAAATGTTTCAATAAGAATTTCATAGTCAAAAGTGATGCATATCACACACGAAACTGATATAATGATTTAACTGGATTCAAATATTAATTAAATACTTGCTCGAAGAATAATTACGGTTCGTAATTGTTTACGACTCAAGTTATAGCTATATTTTGAATAAGGGATAATAGGCAATCAAACACTTAAAATGAGATTGACTATTTTTCTCTCCAAGTATTATTAATAACCGTTACTAAAATAGAGTTATTATCCTAATTTATTTATTTTTTGCTAAAAGTAAATACGAATGGTAGAACTTAAATAACACCTATCAACCTGATGTCGGTGCAGAAATTATTCGTAGAGCAAAAGAATAGGGAACTAGAGACGTAAAGCGGGGAACTGTTAACTGAAAATAACTGAAACTTAAAAAATATGCCGAGGCACTATATGATATTCAAGTGCTTTTACTTAAAGTATTAAAGCTTTTATAAAGGTGTTTTGACTTCAGTGAAATTACTATTTTAAATAAATTTTGACGGGCGAAATCAACTAAGTATTTTAGGTTTTTTTAGCACTGATGTAGAGACGTAGCAGTGCTACGTCTCCGTATTTATGGTTGTAATTACTATCTATCGATTGGGGTTATTTGTGTTGTGGTTCGGAATGATGGGGTTGTTTGTGTGTTTTCGCAGTTGCGGGAGACGTAGCACTGCTACGTCTCTACATTATTGGTGGGTGTGATTAGCATTTATCGATTGGGGTTGTTTTGGTTGGCAATGATGGGGTTGTCTGTGTGTTTTCGCAGTTGTGGGAGACGTAGCATGCATTATTGGTGGGTTGGTTTTACATCCATAAATCCGGTGGGTTGTTTTTGTTTTTTTCCCATTTTGCAGGATTGTTATCAATATATTTACGAATTCTGTCTATGGAATCATCTACACGAATAATGCTTTCATAGAAACGCTCTTGCCATTTGAAATCTGGATAGCCGTTTCTACCACACCATCGGGTAACGGCTGATTTGTAAGAACGAATGATAGCACTTAAAGAACCTGATTTTGGCGATATCTGGGACATAAATTCGTTTCCCATTATGTCCGCTTTTGTTTGTTTAGGATGTGATATTGCAATATCTGTGGGTTTATTGATAACCACAATTCCGTGGACGTGATTGGGCATAATTACATATGCGTCTATACAGGTATATTTAGAATATTTAGGAATATCTATAAAATATTGTTGAGCAATTTCACCAATTGGTGTTAGCTGTACCTGACCCGATACAACGCTATTACTAAAATGATAAATACAATCTTTAGTACAAATTGTGATGAAATACCAACCATTTTCAGCATAATCCTTATCTGATAAACGGGTAGATTCGATTCGGTATTTACCCTGAAATTTTGGTTGATTCATAATCATATATTTTAGGTTGTTTTCAGCACTGATGTAGAGACGTAGCAGTGCTACGTCTCCGTATTTATGGTTGTAATTACCATCTATCGATTGGGGTTGTCTTTGTTGTGTTTGAATTGCTGGGAGAGGTTTTAATTTAGTGGTTGGTTATGTCCTAAATTGATTGGGGTTGTCTGTGTGTTTCATAATTGCGGGAGACGTAGCACTGCTACGTCTCTACATTAGTGGTTGGTTTTGTTTATGGGGTTACTGTTCTATCTGCAAATCCCGTTCTTGGTTTTCAAATTTGATGTCGATTCCTCTAATGTCGAAGAATAACACCTCAACTCTTCGGTTACGTGCGTAATCTACTACGTTGTTTTCTTGGGTTCTTAATTTTCTTTCTCCGAAGGAACGGATGGTCATTCTTTCTGGTCTAATTCCTCTTCTGATTAAGTAATTTCTCGCATTGGTTGCTCGTCGTTTTGCTAAGTCTTGGTTGTAAGCATCGCTAGCTCTGGAATCGGTATGTCCCTGTAGTTCGATAACTATGTTGGGATATTGTTCCATTACTTGAACGATTTTATCTAAGACTTCTCCGCTCTTGGAACTGATAAAGTCTTTATCTAATGCAAAGTGAACGTTTCTAGGTACGCTTAGGGTGATTGGTTTGGGTGGTATGGGTGGTTTTGGTGCTGGTGGTTCTGGTGCTGGTGGTACAGGACGGGTGATACAATTTGGATTTTGGATTTTGGATTTTGGATTTTGGAATGATTGTGAATTGTTGACGGACTTAATCGCTGAATTAGCTGCTGGTTCTGAGGTTCCGTGTTTTTCTTGAGTTGCGATCGCACTAATCATTTCTCCTGGTTGGAGGTTGGTAAAGGTGGCTTGAAATCTACCTTTTTCGTCTGCTTGAACTCTAGCAATTACTTCACCCAATGCAGAATAAGCTGGGTATAAATCTATTTGCTGTTTGCTGTTGGGATTTACTTTATAAATATCAATTTCGCTTCCGGGGTCTGCTTTCCCATCGATATTTACTTTACCGTCAATAATTATAAATTCAGAACTGAGAAATTCTGGTGCGTTGATGGCTCCGTTAGCGCTATCTTTACGACGGTTTCCGGAATTCCTTGGTGGGTTGGGACCGTCTCCTCGCTGAAAATCGCGAATACTTGCAGTGTTTCTGTAGTTGAGGTCGATACTCAATCCTTCGATGTTGGCAAAGCTGTTATCTCTAACAATATTTCTTTTGCTGTCAGGATAAGCTGTAATTGCAACTCCAGAACCTGGTTGATTAGTAATTTGGTTGTTAACTACTTCGTGATTATTACCCATCAAGTAAACACCCGCACGTCTGAAGCGTCTACCATTATATTTAATATTATTAGACTGTATTTTTACTGAGCCTTCTGGCTTAAACAAGTACACGCCGCTACCATCGTTAGCACAAATTAAATTTGAGGTAACTTGAGAATTATTAATTTGACCTTCCAATCTAATCGCATCGGGGATACCCGCAATTCCGTTACCAACAATGATATTTTGTTCTATCTTGGTATTTTCAGCAAATTTACCGGTAATAATCCCGCTACCTTCGTGATTCGCAATTAAGTTACGGTTGATATTTGTCCCGGTCGCATTAAATACCGAAACACCGAAAGCTGAAGTTTTGTCAGGAACCTTTTCTTCTGAAGTAATACCCAACCAGTTATTTTGAATAGTGACATTTCGAGGAGGATTCTTTCCTTGTCTGCTTGTCTTCTCGTCCGTTATTAAAACAGAATTATAGGGTACAACAACGATATCCCCTGGAGGTAAACCAGCGGTATCTCTATGTTTAGAACTAAAACCGTATATGCTCAATCCCCGAACTGTAATATTATCAGCAGCTATGGTTAAACCGCGAAATACCTCTTTATCGGAGGCAGAGGTTATTTCTACAACGGGAATAGGAATCTCAATTTCTGCGGTTGCTGATTTACTGGGATTGTAATTGGGTTGAGATGTTCCGTCTATTATGGTTCCGGGATTAGCTAAAGGGGGAAGAGTTGTTTCTAAAGAAATTATTGTTTGTCCGGGAGGAAGACTAAATTTAATTTCAGATTGATTGTTTGTGGATGAGACTAAGGATTTTTCGGTAGCACTAAGCTGTTCTAAAGATAGACTACCGTTAACGATAGAAATTGCTTCTCTAAGAGTAAGAGAATTATCGGGTTGAATTCCTCCATCTTGATTGCTATTAACCGTAACACTCAAACTCAAACCTGTATTGGGTTGAGCTGAAGCGATATTTGGTGTCGTCAGTAATAAAATCGGTAAGCTGATTAATAAGCGCTTGATATTAACCGGAAACTTACCGGATTGTTTGAATTGATAAAAGGGATTTTTCCTAGCTTTGTTATACATTGAAATAGCCGTTTTTTTACTGATGACAGTTGGGTCTAAAGCCTTTTCCCAGGGTAAATACGGGGAAAATATTTTGTAAAGCAAATGTATATTTCGCTTCATATATCTTTCTTCATCTCCCTTTTACTGTCGTCAGTCTTTGCAACAGCGATTTTTCTACTTTTTTAGGTTTATTTGCTTTTTTCAGTCTTTCGGCTAAGGTTCTCAAAGGATTTTTCTTGATGTCAGAGACATCTAATTCCCTTGTTTTCCGTTCGCTGTTCTCAGTTCCCTTCTTCAATTTATTCAAAAGAGTCTGTCGCTGTTCTATCTTTTCCCGTGGTACTCTCTTCTGCAAACCAAATCCGCTAAATAGCTGATTGAGCTTCATTGTCACACCTAAATACGGACCGCTAGCGGAACGACTTCCATCAAAATCGCGGTCGTCTATATCTCCAAGAGCGTAACCAGCAGCAACTCTTAAATTCGGGGTGAGATAGTAACCTGCTTCAACAACAAAACCTGTTTCTGTGTAGTCGGATTGAGTAATTAATCTTGCTTCTCCAACCAAATCCCAACTGTAACCCAAGCGATAGGTTGCTCGTAGCTGACCCAAATTGGTAGTATTGCTAGAGGAAAAATCGTTAGCTAAATAAGTAGTACTGTTGCGTAAAGCATATTTACCATAAAATTCCCATTGCCAATTTGGAGCATAAATTGTTTCTAAAGCAAAAGTATGGTCTTCTGCTCCCGTACCGGTTCCAAATAAAATAGTATCGGGAATCGTTGAAGGGTTTTTACGATATTCGTAGCGCAATAAAGCATTAAATTTATCGTTTTTAGGATTGCGATAGGCTAAACCCATTCTTAGATTAGCCGTGTCTCCTAATGCAGCCAAACTTTGGTTGCTCGAACCACTTTGTTGATAGCGAGCTAAAGCAGTCAAAGAAGATGATATTTTACCTGTCGCACCTGCGGAAATTACGGTGTTATTACCGTTAGTAGAATTTCTCCGTTCAAATAAAGCGCTAGCTTTGAAATCGGGATTATCGGTATATTCCAAGCCTACACTATAGCTATCACCAGAATTGAAACCTAAAGCCGCAGCACTTTGACCGACAGCAAACGGTTGTCTAAATTGTTGCCCGGTGGCATTATTCCCAAAGAAGTTACCAAAAACGCGCTCGTAAGCTAGATTTAACCGCAATCCAGGAGCAACAGTTAAGCCTTGTTTTAAGCCCAAAGCACCTTGAGTAGTAGGTCCATTGCTTCCACCCAACACAGAGAAACGTCCGGTAACTGTGGTATCCGTGCCAAATTTGTGTTCTCCGTTGACATTCAAACTGGTAATCGAATTACCGTCAAATTGTCCTTGAGTAAAAAACTGTTGCGTTAGGGAAAGGTTAATACCCTTAATTGCTTCCCAGTTGATTCCAAAAACGGTTCTATCTGGATAAACTGCATCTGTATTATCGGATAATGTAATTTCGTTTTGAGCTACAAAAGAAAGTTTGTTTGCAATCGGAACATTAAGACGAGAACGTAATTGACTAGAATCTGTATTGAAAGTTTCCGGTGTGATTCTATCTTCCCGCTCCCGTTTAATCCAATCTAAAGATAAATTAGCTTTACCAATCTTCTGTATAACTCCCGCAGAAATGGTAGTTAAAGAATTATCAACTGGGTTTCCTGGAGTAGCGGTTGAACGTGGTGAAAATAACTCTTCAAAGGTATCTAGTAGTTGAGGAGCTACACCAAAATTTTCTTCATGGTCGTATTGGAAGCGTAAATTAGTGCTTTTGGTGATTCTTCCGTTAGCTTGAACACCGTAACGAGTTTGTCCGGGAACGAAACTAATAGTAGCGTTATTAGCAAATCCGGTATCCGCAAAGCGATAGTAAGCACGAGTTCGTAAACCTTTGATTAATTCAGCTTCAGCTTCCGCTCTGACAGCATCACCTTCCACCATTCCCATCTCGCTAGAATCGTTACGAGAACGTGCATATTCTGCGACCAATTTACCCAACTTACCGAAAGAAATTTGAGCATCCGCACCATATAATTCAAAATCACGCGCTCCTTGGTTTTCTATAAGATAAGTTGCAGCTAACCAACTATCTTTACTTTCGCCGCGAGATAAATTATATTGCAAACGTCCTGCATAGATATCGGTATCGTCTCCTGCTTCTTCCCCTTCATACTGATAGGTGACAACAATACGTCTGACCAAGACATCACCAAATTCATTTACATCAGTACGTAAAACTGGTTCTCGGAAGAAAACTGTTCCTCTATCGTAATCAATTTCGTAATCCGCACCTCTATTCAAGCGCTCCCGTTGTAATACAGTACCGGGACGGTTGAGTTCTTCTAATTCAATGAAAACACTTTCACTACCGGGTACCGTCAATCTCCGAGAAAGGAAATAAAGACCGCTAGTTCCGTCAGGAGCTATAGTATCCCTTTGAAACCCTTCTATATTATTTCCGTAGAAAGCCGTAGCTTGCAAGTTACCTATGTTGTAATTTGCTTTAAAACCATGTAGTTGACGAGTTACCGAAGTAAATTGCTGTGACGAGCGAGAAAATTCTTCAGTATTGTAATCACCCCACATTGCATAATCTGGACTAGCTCCGGGAGTTCGAGACGAGCGTTCAAACCGTAAATATACGCTGTCAATAGATGGAGTAGTTTGATTGACTGAAGAACTATCACCGTAAACAGGATAGTTATTTTCGCTGAATTGATAGCTACCAAATAGCCGATTATCACAATTACAATCTTCATTCAAAGAACGACTGCTATCATAAGCACCAGTTACCAACCATTCACCAATAGCACCAGTTGCAAAAACAGCAGAACGGAACTTAACTTCAGTATCGTTATCTTCGTCTTCTGGAAGAAAATCTTTGAATCTACTATAGAAATCCGTACCTCTAGCACCCAAACGGAAATCAATCACACCAGTCATCAAACTTGGACGCAAAGCAGTTTGGAATTGTAATTGAGTATAAGCTTCTAACTTACCCGTTTTGGCTTTAATTCTTACTGTTTTAGCTTCTAAATCCGACTTTAGAGTTACCGTAAACTGTCCACTTTTAGCTTCTACCTGAAATCCTGGTTGTCCCGGTTTGAAATCGGGTTCGAGGAATTTCCCTGCTGTAGACGCTAAAGTAACGATAGCATCGCGATTAGAAATATTACCGTTTTCGTCAATTAACGTACCTTTGAGAGTAGCAGTAGATTTTCCATCCGCAGGTATACGTGATTCCACGGTATCGATTTTCATCTCATGCGCTCCACCCCTGACCATGATTGTTACGGTAACAGGAGGTTCCTTAGAACCGAGAACCTGAGCAGAAATAACGTTTTCTCCATTTTGCAGAGAAACACCGTACCATGTCTGCGTAACTAAATCAGTTTCGGGGTCGGTTTCGGTTCGTCCAATCAAAGAACGGTCGGATAGTTCACCGTTGACTCGCAATTCTACCTCATTACCCACAGGGAATTGCACGATAATTGGAGTTGCAGCTATATCTACAACAGCTTGAGGTGTGGGTGAGAGGATGTTTACTGTTGAGGAATTATTGGTATTCCTGGGGAATTGAGAGATATATTGAGTAGAATTTGGTGCTAGATTAGCGTTTAATTTATCGGGATTAGGTAAAGCAAAAGGAGATTTGGAATAAGCTGCTAAAAAGTTATTGTTATTTAATCCTTGGCTACGATTATTTCCAGAATTAAATGAGCTATACCCCCTAGCTAACCTCATTTCGGATGAATTTTGCTCG